>NZ_JBIBZU010000012.1:0-239714 GCF_043088245.1 Streptomyces sp. NPDC014623
CCACCGCCGCGGCGGAACGCTCCATGGCCTTCGAAGCCCTCGACCAGCTCGCCATGGAACACCTCCTCAACGTCCGCTGACACCCCCGGGTGTCCTGGGTGCCCGGTGGACCCCCGGGCACCCAGGACCTGGCTCTCGGACGTCCGCCGGCGTGGGCCGGGCGTACGCCGCCGGGTCGGCCAGCACGTCCTGGACGACCAGCGCCGCCGCGCCCCGCGCGGCGTCGCCCGCGACGGACGACGCGCGCAGCCTGCCTCCGCCCCGGGACCACAGGCCGGACACCACGCGGCCCGTGAGCTCCTCGTCGGCGGGCGGCGAGAGCCACGGCATCAGGCCGCGGTAGATACCGCCGAGCACCACCGCATCCGGATCGAACAGATTCACCGCGCCGGACAGCACCCGCCCCAGCATCCGGCCGGCGCCGGCCACGGCGGCCAGCGTCACGGGGTCACCCGCCTGCGCCCGCCGCTCCAGCTCCATCACCCCCGCGGCCCCGCCGGCGGCCTCGCCGATGCCGGCCGCGCGCAGCAGAGCCGACTGACCGGCGTACTGCTCCAGACAGCCGCGCGAACCGCATCTGCACTCAGGGCCCGCCGGGTCCACCACCACGTGTCCGATCTCCCCGGCGAAACCGTGCGCGCCGCGCAGCAGTTCACCGTCGAGCACCAGGGCGCCACCGACACCGATCTCGCCCGTCAGATAGAGGAAGCTGCGGACCGTGCCGAGCCCACCGAACCACAGCTCGGCCAGCGCCGCGAGGTTCGCCTCGTTCTCCGAGCGCACGGGCAGCGGCGCGGTGCCGGGACGCAGGCCGGCGAGCGCCTGAGCGAACAGTTCCTCGGCGGCGACCTGGTTCCAGCCCAGGTTCGGCGCCTGGCGTACCGAGCCGCCCGAGACGAGACCCGGTAGGGCGAGCGCCGTACCGACCGGACAGAGATCCTGCTCCCGCGCGGATTCCAGGGTGCGGGCGGCGATCCCCGCCGCCCGGGCCAGGACCTCTTCGGGCGGGGCACCGCGGTTGTCCAGGTGTTCGGTCTGCCGCACCCGGCCGGTGCCCGCCAGATCCACGACACACACCGACACGTAGTCGATGTTGACCTCCACGCCGAGCCCGGCGGGCCCAGTGCGCGCCACCTTCAGGGCCGTGCCGGGGCGCCCGGCCTGCCCGCTGAACGTCTTGCCCGACTCGGTGACGAAACCGCTGTCCAGCAGCTGTTCCACCAGCGAGGACACCGCGGCCCGGGTGAGTCCGACCCGGGCCGAGACCCCGGCCCGGGTCGCCTCGCCGGCCTCGCCCTCGTCCCGTACGGCGCGCAGCACGAGGCTCAGGTTGTGGCGTCGTACGGTGTCCTTGTCGGCCTTGGACCCCAGGGGCGCGAGGTAGCTCTTCATATGGGTGACGAGCCTATGCGATGCCCCTCGGGAGACGGCTCCCGCGGGGCCTCCTACAAGTCCGCCGCGTCCGTCACCGCCCGCAGGTCGACGAACTTGAAGCCGGTCGCCTCCCGGCCCTCCTCGTCGCCCGACGCGGAGGTCTCGTGCCCGTCCTGGACCACGAGCAGCCCGTGCGGATAACGGGAACCCAGCGGTTCGCCGAGCACGGCGGCACCGTCGCACTCCTCGCTGCCGTCGAGGTCGGCGGAGACGGCGGTGACACGGAAGCCGCCTTCGTACTCGTTGCCCTCGGAGACCTCGCGGTCGTACAGGACGAAACTGTCGTCACCCTGGCCCGACGCCATGAGGTAACCGTCGCCGCCGGACTCACGGAGGAGGGTCAGCCCCTCCACGTCGGCCGCCAGCCGCTTGCCGCCGAAGCCGGGGTCGGCGCCGGGCGCGCACTCCTCCGTCTCCGGGTCGTACGTCCCGGGGACGCCGTACTCCCTGACCTTGTCCACCAGGACCGGGCGTCCGCCCAGTCCTGCGGGCAGCCGCCAGATGCCGACGTCCTCCTGGCCCGCGTAGAGCGTGCCGTCCGCCGGGTCGACGACCATGCCCTCGACCTGGGGCAGCTCACCCGGCTCACCGCACGGCGTCCACGAGGTGCCGTCCGGAAGCCGGAAGGACGAGGGGAGCGAGAGGGTGCGCACCAGGCGGTAGCCCAGCGTGCCCGCAGCCGTCGGCCGCAGCTCCAGCAGCGCGACGTCCGTGGTGTTGCGCCGGCTGACGAGCGCGTACGCACGCCCCGTGGAGCGGTCCTGCCAGGTGGCGAGACCGTACGCGGTCCGCTGCTCGTTGATCTCCGCCTGGCCGGACGAGAAGACCGGGGCGGCACCGGGGTCGGTGACGTCCTTCAGCGGGCCGCCGGGCTGCGAGGGGTCGACACGGTAGATGCGGAGGCGGTCGTTGCCCCGGTCGCTCACCACGGCGACATCGGCACGGCCGGACGGGGTCCGGAGCCCGGTCACCAGGTCGACGTTGTTGAACCTGCCGGGAGCGTCGTCCTCCGTCGCGGGGGACGGTGCGGGAATCGTCTGGACCAGGGAAGCGTCCAGGCCGTAGACCCGCAGCCCGCCCTCCTTGGCGGTGGCGACGACGAGGCTGCGGCCGGGATCCGCGTCGTTGCGCCAGATCGCCGGGTCGTCGGCGTTCGCGTTGCCACCCGCCTCGTCGTCGTACAGTGCGGCGGTCTCGGCCGTCGCGCCGACCGAGGGCAGTGGCCGGGCGTGCGCGGGTGACAACGGGACCAGGGTGATCAGTGCCGTACCGAGGAGGGCGGTGGCAGCCAGGCGGGGGGAGCGGTGCATGCGCACGAAGGCTTCCTGTCGTGAGAGGGACATGTCCATGGCTCATCAGGAAGTGTCGGGCGACGGAGCGCTGCCGGGGTGTCGTGTCCATGAGGGGGACACGGGCACCAGGTGAATTCGCGGTGCCGCGAAGGCGGGCGGGTCCGGCGGCACGCGCCACCGGACCCGCCCGGCGCAGGGCGGCCCCGAAGGGCTCAGGGCCGGGCGCCCCTGGCCCGCAGCATGCCGGTCATGAGCGAGATCTCCGACTCCTGGGCCCGGGCCATCCCTGCCGCCAGGCCCCTGATCTCGTCCGTGCCCGCCGTCCCGGCCGCCGCCCGGGCCATGTCCGCCCCGGCGCGGTGGTGGGCGGTCATCAGCCGCAGGAACAGCACCTCGGCCTCCCTTCCCGCCGCCGCGCGCAGCCCGTCCAGATCCGTGTCCGTCGCCATGCCCGGCATGAGCGAGCCGTCGGACGGGGTGGCCGGGTGGCCCATCCACTCCATCGGCGGCCGGTCCGAACTCTTGGGCCTGTCCCAGGACTCCAGCCAGCCCAGCATCATGCCCCGCTGGTTGGCCTGGGTGTTGATGATGTCGTACGCGAGCCGGCGCACGTCCTCGTCGTCGGTGCGGTCCCGCACGAGGAACGCCATCTCCACCGCCTGCTGGTGGTGGACCGACATGTCCCGGGCGAAGCCCACATCGGCGGAGTTCTCCGCGGGGACGGCACCGGACTTCCCGGAGCCGGACGAGGAGGCCGCCGAAGGCCGTACGACCATCAGCAGGATCAGCCCCGCGGCCACGACGAACACCACGGCCCCCGCCCACACCAGCGAACGGGGAGCCCGCGCGGAGGGGGTCACCGGGCGACCCCGCCGGAGCAGGCGGCGCCCGGCTCCGGGGTCTGCGCGCCTTGGACGTACTTGGTGAAGAACTGCGCGACGCGGGCGTCGGTGGCGCTCTTCACGGTGAGCTGCTTGCCCCAGGCGCTGAGCATCAGCGGGTCCTTCTGGCCGGCCACGGGACTCATCAGGGAGTAGGGCGTCTTCGAGACGCGCTCGGAGAGCGCCTTGACGTCCGCCTCCTTCGCCTTGTCGTTGTACGTGACCCAGACGGCGCCGTGCTCCAGGGAGTGGACGGCGTTCTCGTTCGGTATCGCCTCGGTGTAGACGTCGGCGTCGCAGTTCATCCAGACCGGGTTGTGGTCACCGCCGACCGGCGGGTTCATCGGGTAGTCGACGGGTGTCTGCACGTGGTCCTGGGCCAGGTCGTCCCAGGACTTCTCACCTGTGACGGGCGAGGTCCTCGCCTTCTCCTCGGCCTTGTCCTGCTCGTCCGCGGCCGACACCAGGTAGCCGCCCCCGGCGACCAGGCCGGCGAGCACCACGACGGCCGCGGTGATGGTGATGAGACGGCTGCGGCGCTCCCGGGCGCGCTCCTTGCGGCGGGCCTCCTCGAGCTTGGCGCGGCGCGCGGCGGCAGGGTTGTTCTGGTTCTTGGCGGAAGCCATGTCAGGTCCTCGGGTTCAGCGGGTCGCGGGCGCGGAAGGCGCGCCGCACGGGGGCGAAGGCGCACGGACGGCCGGCCCCCGGCGCATCGACGGCGCGGAGGGCGGACCCGGGCGGGCCTAGATCCGCTGGACCTGCAGACGTAGCCGGTCGACAGCGCCCACCGAGTCGTTCGCGGGGCCCCGGACGGCCGCGGCGCCGGTGAGCGGGGCGGCCCGGTGCGCCGCCGAGGAACAGGGCAGGGCTACGGGAGCGGGGTGGCCGGAAAGCACGACGGCCGTCGTGTGATCCGTCGTTCCGTGACACGAGCTGCCGATCCCGCGTTCGTCCGGGGCGTCGGCCACGACGACCGCCACAGCGGTCGCGGGGGCCGGGGTGAAGGCCCTGAGGGCTGTCACGGAAGGAGGGCCAGCGGAGAGGGAAGCCGTACCGGCCGGGGAGCAGCAGAGGAACACCGCCGCGAGCACCAGCGCCCGGACCACTGCGGAGGGCAGGCCGGAGCCACCCCGTCGCCGGTCCGTCCGCCCGCTCACTCCGGTCATCGGCACCATCGTAGAGGATGTGTGAACGTTCAATGAGTTCAGCCCGCCGTTCGGCGGGTTTTCGACGCACGGTTCGGCCGCATCGCGCTGCGCGACCTGATTCCGGCCGTCGGATACGCGGAGTGCGCCTACCCGGTCCTCCCCGCGGGCCGGGGCCCCGGCCTCGCCCGGGCGGTGGGCCTTCGACGGGGAAACCGGCTTCGGACGCCTCGAACTCGTCCGCCCGGTGCTGAACGAGGCGTCCTGCCGTGTCGCGGCCGAGGCCGGGTCCCCCCTCGAAGGCATCGGCGGGCGGGGAAGCCGCGCGCCGGTGGACGGCCGGTGTGCACGTCCACGCGTGCGTGCGGGCCGGCGGTCAGCCGGTCTGACTCCCACCCGCGTCCCGCCCCTGCTCCGGCCGCTCCGCCTCGCCCGTCTCCGCCGGCACCCGCTCGGCCGTCGCGAACACCGAATTCGCCGCCGGGACCCCGCGGTGGACCCCCGCCCGCAGGAAGGCCGCGCCGATCTCGCGGGGCTGAGACCGCTGCGTACCGCCGCACGGACGTGCGCGACCAGGGCGGACAGGCTGCGCTCGCGCCGGGACGCCGTCGGGTCGGTCCAGATCTCGCCCCAGGTGTAGCGGGAGACGAAGTCCTGGAAGGGTGCGGTGAACTCCGTGGTCGCGGCCTGCGCCCGGTCCACGTGCGCATCGCCCAGGACCTCTCGGCGCACCATCGCCCCGCCCCCGCGCTCCCGGAGGGCGAAGTGGGCGCGCAGCGCCTCCCGCACGGCCTCCGGACGTCCGGCGGGAGCCGGACGGAAGGCGCGTGGCAGCTCGGTCAGCGTGGTGTCCGGGATCGCGTCGGCGGTCTCCCGGGCGTGTGCGGGCGGTGCCGCCGGGTCCTCGCGGCCCGCGACGACCGGCGTCGGTGCTCCGGAGCGCAGCCGGTGTACCGGGCGGGACCGGTCGGTTCCACGAGGTCCGTGCCGTCGGACGCGGGCTCGCCCGCGAGGGGTCTGCCCTCGTCGCGGGCCCGGCAGCGGCCGTCGGGCACCGGCTCGCGCCCTGGGTCCCGCGGTCTTCCTCCGATTCCTCCCGAGGTGTACGGCCCGGCCCTTTCCTGGGCTGTCGTGCAACACGTCATGGCCGCGCGGGGGACCGGCGGTGTGCGGTGCGCCCATGGAATATTTTACATGTGTAACACCTGTTAAGATAAATAGGTGAGTGATACAGCTGTGCGACCCCGGAAGTCATCCGTCCACAAACTGCCGGTCGCCGGCGTCCTGCGGCTGAAGAGCCCTGCGGAGACCTGGTACAAGCCCGCGCTGAGCGTGGTGGTCGCCTCGGGCGTCCCGAACCTGCTGCTGTACTCCCTCGACCGCCTCGACCTCGTCATGTACACCATGGCGGGATCGCTCTGCGCTCTCTACGGGCACAACCTGCCCTACGCCCGCAGGGCACACACCGTCCTGCGCGTGATCCTGGGGATGGCCGCGGGCTTCGCCGTCGCTCTGGTCACCGCCTCGGCCACCGGCTCGACCGCCGTGCTGATCGCGGTCGGCGCGCTGCTCGCGGCCGTGCAGAAGACCTTCTGCGACGCGACCCGCATCGGCCCGCCGGGCAACGTGATCTTCGCCTTCGTCACCTCGGCCGCACTCTTCGTCCCGCAGGAGCCCGGACAGCTGCCCGGGCACATGGCCCTGATGCTGGCCACGGGTGCCTTCTCCTGGCTGGTCACCGTCGGCCCGGTCCTGTGGCACCGGGAGGGGCCCGAGCGCCTGGCCACCGCCCGGGCGCTCGACGCGGCCGCGGCGTACGCGGCGGAACCCGACGCCCGGACCCGGCACGCCGCGGCCGCCGCGGTCCAGGCCGCCTGGCAGTCACTGCTGGCCGCCGGGCGCCCCACCCCCGTGCGCCAGGGGCTCGAGCGGCTCGTCGTCCACGCCGAACGGGCCCTCGCCGCCACGGCGGCCGACGGTCACCTCTCCGGCGCCGGCCCCGGCGAACTGCGCCGCTGGGCGGCGGCGACACGGGCCCGCGGCCCCGTCCCCGGCCCGCCGCCCGCGCCAGGCACCGTCGAAGAGCTCTTCGGGATCGACGCCGAACGGGCCGGACAGCGGATGAGGCGCGGCCGGCGTGAGGCCCGGCGCAGGCTGCTGCGCGCACTCGGCCCCGGCTCCCCGGTGCTGCCGGTCGCCTTCCGCACCCTCGTCGGGTGCGCCCTGGCCGGATACGTGTCCTCGGCGCTCGGGGCCGGCCACCCTTACTGGGCTCTCGTCACCGCGGCCTCGGTCTACCAGCCCAACCTCAGCCTCTCCTGGAGCAGGGCCCTGCAGCGGACGGTCGGCAACCTTCTCGGTGTTCTGGTCTTCGCGGCCGTCATCCCGTTCGCCCGGGTTGGCCCGCTCGTCCTCGTCCTGTGCGTCCTGTTCTTCGACTTCGCCGCAGAGGCCCTGATCACCCGCAACTACTGGCTCGGCTCCGTCGCCGTCACTCCGATGGCCCTGCTGATCCTGGAATTCGGCGGCTTCCAGCCGGCGGGCGAGCTCGTCGCCGACCGCGCTCTGGACACCCTCGTCGGAGTGACGGTCGGCCTCCTGGCCGCGATCGCCGTCACCAACCGCCGCGCGTCCGGCCGCGTGGAGCGGGCCCTCGCCGCGGCAGCGGAGGCCCGCCACCGCGCCGAACGGGCGGCCGCCGCCCCGACGGCCGACGCCCCGGTACTCGAAGCAGCCCGCAGGAGGCTGACCGCCTCCCTGGTCGAACTGCGCGACGCGAGTGACGTCGCGTCGGGCGAGTGGTGGCAGCGCGCCCTGCCCGAGGAGGAGTTGCTGGCGGCCGAACAGGCAGGGCACCGTACGCTCGCGGCGACAGCACGAAGGCAGGGGCTGACCACCCTGCCCCCGGAGAACGGAGCGGCGTGAGCGACGACATCGTGGCCTCGGTGGTGCGGCAGTGGCAAGCCGTCAACCCGGAGCTGGACACCGGACCGATGGAACTCATCGGCCGCATCAACCGCTGCGCGGCCCTTCTCCAGCAGGCCGAGGACGCCCCTCTGCGGGCAGCCGGACTCACCCGCGCCGAATTCGATCTGCTCGGCGCGATGCGGCGCACCGACCACGAACTGACCCCCGGCGAGCTGGCCCGGGAGACCTTCTCGTCCGGAGCCGCCGTCACCAAGCGGCTGCGCGTCCTGCAGGAGTCCGGCCTGATCGGCCGCCGCAGTGACGCCAGGGACCGCAGGGTCGCCCACGTCGGGCTCACGGAGACGGGGCGTGACCTGGTCGACCGCCTGCTGCCCGAACAGCTCGCCTATGAGCGGGCGGTGCTCTCCGGGCTCGGCGAGGAGACCCGCAGCGCCCTCAGCGGACAGCTCGGCGAGCTGCTGGTCCAGCTGGAGGGCCGGCTCGGCGGCGGCGGACGCCGCTGAGGAGACACCCGCCCGCGGACGGGCGGGCAGGGCCGGGCGGCTGCCGCGCGGCCGGCCGCCCTCACCGACGGTGAGGGCGGCGCGAGGTGAGGACGGCCGCGAGGGCGGCAGGCGGGACTCCGGCGATCCGGCGGTACCACCCCGCCGACTGTGCGCCTGAGTATTCGTACGCCTGTCCGTCGCTCAGGAAACTGCGCCTTTCGATCCGGTTCGATCACATGTGCCCTCGTCCCGTTCTGCGGTGCAGTTATATTCGTCTTTTCTGACGATTTTCGATCTTGAGTGCGAATACTTTTCTGTTTCTGCAGGGTATTCGATACCTCACGGAGAGAGCCCTCGCGTCCGGTGTCCCGCAGAAGGGGACGCTGCGGCCCGCTTTCTCCTGATTCCCGCATGACGTCACTCCCCGCGCACGCTCGACGCCGGTGAGTGCGAAAACTGGCGAGTGTATTACCGCCGACGGGTTCGCGCAGGGGGTTGGGCGAATATGCCGAAGCACTGTTCTGATCTGGCTAGGCTCACGCGCAGTGAAGTCGAGTTGATATGAATTCGAGCACTTGTTCACAACTGTCCGTGCAAGTGCCGTGCTTCCCGAATGCCTTCCCGAATCAACCGCCAGAGGGTTTAGATGGTCCGTGTTGAATCACCGCCGACCAACAGAGACATCCCCGTAGTCCGCGCCGCGCTCCTGCCCGTCGTGCTGATGGCCGGCGCCACCGCCGCCGGCGCGGTGCCGGTCACCGGCGCCACACGGGCGGCAGTCATCTGGTGCGGTGCGCTCGCCACAGTCGTGGTCGCCTCGCTCACCGTCGTGCTGCGCCGCCGACGCCGGGCGGCGCATGTCCAGCGCGTCGAGTACGAACAGCGCATCGCCCACCTGGAACACCGCATCGCCACGTACGACCGGGAGACCGAGCGGCTCAGCAAGGAGCTCCTGCCCGCCGCGATCCGCCGGCTGCGTGCCAGCAACTCGCCGCAGGAAGTGATGCGCGACATCGTCGACGCGGACGAGTCCTACCGCAACCTCCCCAGGGCGCAACGCGCCCTGGTCCTCCAGGTCCTCGACATCGTCGACAACGAGGAGGCGATGCGTGACTCCGCGCAGCGCGCCTTCGTCAGTGTCGCCCGCCGCGTCCAGGCCATCGTCCACCGGCAGGCCAGTGAGCTCCGGGAGATGGAGGACCACCACGGGCGTAACCCCGATGTCTTCGACGACCTGCTCCGCATCGACCACGGCACCGCGCTGATCGGCCGGCTCGCCGACTCCATCGCCGTACTCGGCGGCGCCCGCCCCAGCCGCCAGTGGCCCAAGGCCGTACCTCTCTTCAGCGTGCTGCGCGGTGCGATGTCCCGGATCCTCGAGTACCAGCGCGTGGATCTGCACTCGATCGCCAAGGTCGCCATCGTCGGAACCGCCGTCGAACCGCTCATCCACGCCTGCGCCGAACTCCTCGACAACGCGACGCGCTACTCACCCCCCCAGACCCGGGTGCACGTCACCGCGGTCGAGGTGCAGACCGGCATCGCCATCGAGATCGAGGACGGCGGCGTCAGCCTCAGCGAGGAGGCCCGGGCGAGGGCCGAGAACATGCTCGCCCAGGCCCAGGCCGGCATCAACATGAACGACCTCGGGGAGTCCCCACGCCTCGGAATGGCCGTGGTCGGCCGGCTCGCCCGCATGTACCAACTCCAGGTCTCCCTGAGGCAGTCCGCGTACGGAGGGGTCCGCGCCGTACTCATCGTGCCGCGCGACATGATCACCACCGGGCCCGCCCCCGGCATCGCGCACGGCATCGGCGCCACCTCGCGCCCCCAGAGTTCGCTCGACATGTCGCAGATGCAGCACGTCGTCCCCCCGCGGGGCAAGCACAAGGCACGCCCCACCGCCACCGGGCCCGTCCCGTCACTCGCTTCCCCCGCCCCGGCGGCGTCCGCCGCACGGCCCGCGTCCGCGGCGGCAGCCATGGGAGACGACGAGATCGTCGTGACCGAGTGGACCGAGGGAGGGCTCCCGCAGCGCCGCAGCCGAGGACGCGCACCCCTCGGTTCGCACAACCTCCCGCAGCAGTCCGCGCCGGCGGCGGAGCCCGTCGCGCGCAACGGGCACGGCGGCGGCTCGGCGCCTCCCGGTCTCTGGCTGGAGGCCTTCACACAGGCCGTCAACGGGGTGCCCGAGGAGCCGAAGACCGCCGCAGACTCTGACGACGCGTGGGACAAGGGAGACGAGAAGTGATCCAGCAACGGGGAAACATGGACTGGATGCTCAAGGAACTGGCCGACGACGTACCGAGCATCCATCAGATCGTGGTGCTCTCCGCCGACGGACTCCGGATCGCCCGGCACGGAGGTGATCCCGACGTCGCCGACCGTCTCGCGGCGGCATGTGCAGGACTGCAGAGCCTGGCCGCAGCCGTCGCCACCGAGATCCCCTACAGCGACGGCCTGATGAAGCTCGTCGTCATCGAGGTCACCGGAGGGTTCTTCTACCTGATGGCCGCGGGCACCGGCGCCTACCTCGCGGTCCTGGCCGGTGAGACGGTCGACGCCGGGCTGGTCGGTGCCCGCATGCGGGACATGGTCGTCCGCATCGGAGCGCACCTGACGAGTCCTCCACGCCACGGCGGGCAGTCCGGATGAGTCCCCCCCGACGAGAACGCCGAAAGGCCGACCCGGCGGTGAGCGACCCGGAACGGCTGTATGTGATCACCGGGGCCCCTGACGGCGAAAGAGCGGAACTCGACCTCGTCACCATGGTGGTGGCGCAGGCGGAGCCGTCGCCCACGGTCCAGCCCGAGCAGGCCGCGATCCTGCGGCTCTGCAAGGCGCCGTTGTCCGTCGCCGAGATCTCGGCCTACCTGAGTCTCCCCTTCAGCGTGGTCACCTCGCTCCTGACAGAACTCCTGGCGACCGAACTGATCGAGTCGCGCGCGCCCATCGTCCGCGCCACACTCCCTGACCGGTCCCTCCTCGAAGCGGTGATGCATGGACTTCAGAAGCTCTGACACGATCACGGGTCCCCGCAGCGAGGACGTCCTTCCCGACACGGCCACGGCCGCGGTGAAGGTCGTCGTCGTCGGCGGGTTCGGGGTCGGAAAGACGACCATGGTCGGCTCGGTGAGCGAGATCCGGCCCCTCACGACCGAAGAGACCATGACCCAGGCCGGCGTCGGCGTGGACGACAACGCGGGGGTGGAGTCCAAGACCGCCACCACCGTGGCCATGGACTTCGGCCGGATCAGCCTCAGCGAGGAACTGATCCTCTACCTGTTCGGCACCCCCGGCCAGGAACGCTTCTGGTTCCTGTGGAACGGCCTGTTCGAAGGAGCGCTCGGAGCCGTCGTCCTCATCGACACCCGGCGGCTCCAGGTCAGTTTCGACGTCATCGGCAGGCTGGAGGAGCGCGGGGTGCCGTTCGTCGTGGCCGTCAACACCTTCCCCGGGGCGCCGCATCACCCCGTGGAGGCCCTGCGCAGGGCCCTGGACCTGCCGGACGAGGTACCGATGATCGACTGCGACGCCCGGCTGCGCGCCTCCAGCCGCGACGTGCTGATGACCCTGATGCGCTACCTGCACAGCCTTGCCGTGCCGCTCACCTGAGGGCGGCCCGCACCTCCGCCTCTGAACGGGCTCTGTCCCCACTCGCCCGGACTCGGAACGCCTTATTTCCTGGAGCCACAGTGACAACCCCCTTCCACGATGAACCCGGATCGCCCACAGGTCCGGTTCCGCCCCCGCAATGCCCCGCGCACGGCACGGGCACCGGGCCCGGCGGGCTGCGCCGGCTGTACGGTCCCGAAGCCGAGGCGGACCCCGCGGGTCTGTACGAGAAGCTGCGCGCCGAACACGGCACGGTCGCACCTGTCCTGATGCACGGGGACGTCCCCGCCTGGCTGGTGCTCGGACACAGCGAGAACCTCCACATGACCCGCACCCCCTCACAGTTCTCCCGCGACTCGCGCCGCTGGCGCGCCCTGCAGGAGGGCCGTGTGGGCCCGGACCACCCGCTCGCACCCGTCTTCACCTGGCAGCCGGTGTGCTCGTTCGCCGAAGGCGCCACCCACGAACGGCTGCGCGGCGCGGTCACCGACAGCATGGCGCGCATCGACACCCGTGGCGTGCGCCGTCACATCAACCGCTACAGCAACCGGCTGGTCAACGACTTCTGCCAGGAAGGCCGAGCCGAGCTGGTCAGCCAGTTCGCCGAGCGGCTGCCGATGATGGTGATGTGCGCGATCATCGGCATGCCGGAGGAGTACGACGACCGCCTGGTGCAGGCCGCGCGTGACATGACGCGAGGCTCGGAGACCGCGGTCGCGAGCAACGCCTACGTGATCGGCGCGCTGGACCGGCTGGTCAGCCGCCGCCGGGAGGCGCCCGCCGAGGACTTCGCCACCTGGCTGGTCGAACACCCCGCCGGACTCACCGACAAGGAGGTCAGCGAGCACCTGCGGGTGGTTCTCATCGTCGCCTACGAGACGACCACCAACCTGATCGCCAACGTGCTGCGCATGGTTCTCACGGACCCGAGGTTCCGGGCCAGGCTCAGCGGCGGGCACATGACCGTGCCCGAGGCCGTCGAGCAGACGCTGTGGGACGAGCCGCCGTTCACCTCCGTCCTGGGCCGTTGGGCGGTGGGGGACACCGAGCTCGGCGGGCAGCAGATCAAGGCCGGTGACGCCCTCATCGTCGGTATCGCGCCGGCCAACACGGACCCCGCGGTCCGGCCCGACCTCACCGCCGGCATGGAGGGAAACCGCGCCCATCTGGCGTTCAGCAGCGGCCCTCACGAGTGCCCCGGCCAGGACATCGGGCGTGCCATCGCCGACGTAGGCGTCGACGCCCTGCTGATGCGCCTTCCCGACCTGGAACTCAGCGTCGACGAGAGCGAGTTGAGCTGGACCGGGAACTTCGTGTCACGGCACCTGGTGGACCTGCCGGCCAGCTTCACCCCCGGCCCGCAGCAGGAGATCGACGCGGAGCCCCTGCCGGCGGTGGCCCGGTCCCGGCCGCAGGCCGACTGGGAGGTGTCGTCGCCCCCCGCCCCCCGGCGCGGCTCCGCGGCCCCGGCGGCCCCCGCCCCGGCCGGAGCGGACACCGCCGAGCCGCACACGGCGCCCGGAGCGGGAGTGGCCGTCCCGGCGCAGCGCGGTGGGCCGGCGGGGCTCTGGCACGCCGTCGTGCGCTGGTGGAACGGCCACTGACACCGGCAGCCCGCGGCGTGCCGGGTGCCCCGGGCCCCGAGGTCCGGGGCACCCGGCCCCTCGCCCCGTACCATCGGGCAGCGTGAAGCTGACAATTCTTGGCGGAGGCGGGTTCCGGGTCCCTCTCGTGTACGGGGCACTGCTCGGGGACCACGCCGAAGGCCGCGTCTCGCGGGTGACCCTGTACGACACGGACGCGGACCGGCTCACGGCAGTCGCCCGGGTCCTCGCCGAACAGGCGGCCGGCATCGACGGCGCACCCGCCGTCCTCGCCACCGGCGACCTCGAAGAGGCCCTGCGAGGCGCGGACTTCGTCTTCTCAGCGATCCGGGTCGGCGGTCTGGAAGGCCGCGCCGCCGACGAGCGGATCGCGCTCGACGAAGGGGTCCTGGGCCAGGAGACGGTCGGGGCCGGTGGCATCGCCTACGGACTGCGCACCGTTCCCGTCGCCATGGACCTCGCCCGGCGCATCGCCCGGCTCGCCCCCGACGCGTGGGTCATCAACTTCACCAATCCGGCGGGCCTGGTCACCGAGGCCATGGCCCGGCACCTCGGCGACCGGGTCATCGGTATCTGCGACTCCCCGGTGGGACTCGGCCGCCGGATCGCCCGGGTCCTGGGCGCGGACCCGGACCGGGCCCGGATCGACTACGTCGGGCTCAACCACCTCGGATGGGTCCGAGGCCTGTGGGTCGAGGGCCGCGACGAACTCCCGCGCCTGCTCGCGGATCCGGTGCTGCTCGGCTCCTTCGAGGAGGGCAGGCTCTTCGGTCCCGACTGGCTGCGCTCGCTGGGCGCGATCCCCAACGAGTACCTGCACTACTACTACTTCAACCGGGAGGCGGTCCGCGCCTACCAGGACGCCGAGCAGACCCGCGGCGCCTTCCTCCGCGAACAGCAGGAGGGCTTCTACGCCCGGATGAAGGACCCGGCCGCACCGCCGCTGGCCACCTGGGACCGTACACGCGCCGAACGTGAGGCGACGTACATGTCGGAGAACCGGGACGTGGCCGGGGCCGGGGAACGCGAGGAGAGCGATCTGGAGTCCGGGGGTTACGAACAGGTGGCCCTCGCCCTGATGCGCGCGGTCGCCCGCAACGAACGCACCTCGCTGATCCTCGACGTCCGCAACCGGGGCACCCTCCCGGAACTCGACGCGGACGCCGTCATCGAGGTGCCGTGCCTGGTCGACGCCAACGGCGCGCATCCCGTCGCCGTCGACCCGCTCCCGTACCACGCGGTCGGACTGGTCACGGCGGTCAAAGCCGTGGAGAGGGCCGTGCTCGAAGCCGCAGGCAACGGATCACGGGCGGCGGCCGTGCGGGCCTTCGCCCTGCACCCGCTGGTCGACTCCGTCTCCGTGGCCCGCCGGCTGGTCGAGGGATACACCAGGGTCCACCCGGGGCTCGCCTATCTCGACCGGCCGTGACCGTCAGCGAGTGGGCACGGCCCCCGGCCGGCCGGAAGGACCCCAGGACGGCACCACACCGGTGACCTGGCACACCATGAGGAAGAGGGGAATGGGCGGAGTGTAGGGCGTACGGCTGTCCGGCGCGTGGATCAGCCGGGGCCGTCCGGCGGGGACGTAGGCCCCGGCTGCGTACGAGGCCTGCTCCGGCCAGTCCAGATCGAGGTCCGAACCCGACGGCACGATCCACCACCACCGGTCGGCGTCGGCGAACACGCATCCGGCGCGCGGCAGATGCGACATCAACCGGAACCCGTACCGCGCCGGTACACCCACCGCGTCGTAGCCGAGGCTCGCCGACAGAGCGGGCGGCAGCGGCAGCCGGATCCTGCCGGGGGCGCCCCCCTCCACGGGGCGGGCGCGGCGCGCGCCGAGCAACTGGGACAGGGCGTGCCTCAGCATGTCCGCTCCGGGCCGTACGGCAACTCGGCCCACACGATGCGCCCCGAGTGGTCCCCCGCGGCGTGGGAGCCCCAGGCGGCGCTCATGGAGTCGACGAGCAGCAGCCCGCGCCCGTGCTCCCCCTCGGCGGTGAGGGACAGCCGGGGGCCTGCGGGCTGATGGCCCTGATCCTGCACGGAGACGCGCAACCGGCTGCCCTCGCAGCGGAGCTCGCAGACGACCCGTGTGCTCACGGTGTGTACCACCGCGTTGGTGAACAGCTCGGAGACGATCAGCACAGCCGCGTCGTGGGTGTCCCCGGTCAGCCGCCAGTCCGCCAGCCGGGCGCGCGTGAGACGCCGGGCGCCGGCCACCGACTCGGGGTGCGCCGGCAGCGCGAAGCAGTAACGGAGCGCCTCCGCCCCGGGGCTGAGGTCCATGAGCCGGGGGATGAGCGCACTGCCAGGTGCCACGACCGATTCCTCACAGTGGGGGCTGTGTCACGCCTCGCACCGCCCAGGAAAGGGCGGACGCGATCACGCGGACTTGGTTCGGTCACCAACTCTCCCCCTGACGGGAACACTTGGCAAGAGGCACTCTGAAAAATTCAGAGTGGCTGTGTCCCTGGAGCCGTGCGCATGGCACACTGCTGGCACACAGTGCATCGGGAGGTCTGAAGTGAGCGAACCGCGGTCCGCCCCGACCGTGGGCCAGGTCGTTCTCGGCAAGCGCCTGCAGGATCTGCGGGAGCGCGTCGGCCTGAGCCGCGACCAGGCGGCGAAGGTGCTCCGTGTCGCCCCGGGGACCATACGCAGGATGGAGACGGCCGAGGTCGGGCTGAAGATCCCGTACGTCCAGCTCCTCCTCAAGGCCTACGGCATCGCCGACGACGAGACCGAAGCCTTCGTCGAACTCGCCGAAGAGGCCAACAAGCCCGGCTGGTGGCAGCGCTTCCACGACGTGCTGCCCGACTGGTTCAGCATGTACGTCAGCCTGGAAGGCGCCGCGAGCCTCCTGCGCACCTACGAGCCGCACTTCGTCCCCGGCCTGCTGCAGACCGAGGACTACGCGCGCTCCGTCCTGCGCACCGGTGCGGTCGGCCAGACCCGGCCCGCGGACATCGAGCGTCATGTGGCGCTGCGGATGGAGCGGCAGTCACTGCTCACCAAGGCGGAGGCGCCGAAGCTGTGGGTGGTGATGGACGAGACCGTCCTGCGACGCCCCGTCGGCGGTCCCGACGCCATGCGGGCCCAGGTCGACCGCCTGCTCGAGGCGACCGACCTGCCCAACGTGACCCTGCAGATCGCGGAGTTCGCGAGCGGCCACCACCCGGGAACGTACGGCCCGTTCGTCCTCTTCCGCTTCGCGGTCCCCGAACTCCCCGACATGGTCTACAGCGAGTACCTGACCGGCGCCGTCTACTTCGACGCGCGTCCCGAGGTGGCTTCCTACCTCGAGGTCATGGACCGAATGGCGGCTCAGGCCGCAACTGCACAACGCACGAAGGAAATCCTCAGGGACTTCCGCAAGGAGCTGTGATGAACCACATATACAACGGCATGCCGGCCGCCGACCTCGGCACCGAAGGCTGGTACAAGCCGTGGAGCGGTGGTAACGGCGGCAATTGCATCGAGGCCATGAAGCTGGCGGACGGCAGGGTGGCGGTCCGCCAGTCCGCGGACCCCGACGGACCCGCACTCATCTACTCCAACGGAGAGATCGCCGCCTTCATCCAGGGCGCCAAAGCCGGACAGGCCGATTTCCTTCTGACCTGATGCACCGCACCTCCTGGCACACCACCCCACCGGTCACACGACCTGCCACCGCACACCGTTCGCCGAAGCCCCCGACCGTCGGCGCGCGTCACGACCGGGCAGGAGGCCCGGGCCGTCGAGACCGGCACGACCACACCCGTCCGGCGCGGACGTACGGCTGGTTCCTCGGCGGCAAGGACACCTGCCCGGTCGACGAACAGACGGCCAGCAGCTGCTCCCCCTGGACTCCGGAGGCCGTGACATGGCGCGGGCCGACCGGGCGTTCATGCACCGGGGCCCCCGCCGGCTCGTCGAGAGCGGCATACGTCAGTCCCCCCGGCATCGGCTCGGGTACACCCACCGAACCGAACCTCCACCGGATCGCCCAGCGGACCGCTCCGGACGCACACGGCGGCGCCGCGACTCGTCGAGCCGGGCGTCCCGCTCCCGGCGGACCGGCGGCCGGAACTCGGCGAGATCACCGGGGTCCCCGGCAACGAACCGATCCCCGGTTACGCGGGCGTGGCGCGCAAGCGCTGAGCGGTGCGGGACACGCCCGCGGGCGGCCCGTGGCCGACAGGTCACAATGGGCCCATGTCACGACGCACCTCACGCTCCCGTCGGCCGGCCGCTCCGCAGGCGGGCCCCCCGCGGATCACCTCGGCGACACCGTGCCCGTGCGGTCTGCCGGCGTCCTACGGAGACTGCTGCGGCCGACTGCACGCGGGTACGGCCGCGGCCCCGACGTGCGAGGCGCTGATGCGTTCGCGGTACGCGGCCTTCGTCGCCCAGGACGCCGGCTACCTGCTGCGCAGCTGGCACCCGGCGACCCGCCCGTCGGCCATCGACTTCGACCCGGCGATGCGCTGGGAGGGGCTGGAGATCCTGGCGACCACCGAGGGCAGCGCCTTCCACACCACCGGAACGGTCACCTTCCGCGCCCACTACACCGACGACGGCCGGCCCGGCTCGCTCCACGAACAGAGCCGGTTCGTCCGCGAGCAGGGTACGTGGGTGTACGAGACGGCGGTCTTCGCCGACTGAGAATCCGCGGTACGGGTACGCCTCGGGACGCGGGCGTGGGCGAGGACGCGGCGGAGCCGTACACCGAAGGGGCACGCTGCCGGCGCGGCAGGTACACGGCCTTCACACCCGCTGGAGACCGAGGACGCCGAGCCGGCCCGGGGCCGGCGCTCCGATCCGGTGGCCGGCACGAGGCCGCGTCCGGCCCGGTTCCTGTACGAGCTGCGCGCGGGCCGCACGGCTCAGGCCAGCAGTTCCCGCAGGGACGCCCGCATCCGGGCCACGAACGCCTCGCGGACCTCCTCCGGAACCCGGTCGAGCGACAGGTAGGGATTGAGGTCCTCCAGCTCGACCAGCAGGAGGCCGCCCTCCGGGGTCCGGCAGGCGTCCACCCGCTGGATGCCGTGCGTGAGGGTGTTCCACTCGACGAAGCGGCGCGCGAAGGCCAGGTCCACAGCGGTCGGTGCGTACGGTTCGAGCACCCAGCGCCTGTCCGGATGCGGTGCGTGGAGGGCGTACCGGAAGTCGTGGTCGACGAAGTAGAAGGACACCTCGTAGCGGAAGTCGATCCTCGGCTGGACGAGCAGGGCGCCGTCGGCTCCCTCGGGCAGCTCCGGCTCCTCGGTGTAGCGCAGGCCCACCGAATCCGCGCCCAGCTTGGGCTTGACCACATAGCCGGCCGACCGGGGGAGCAGCCCGAGGTCGGCCGCACGGTCCACGGTCGGGATCACCGGGAATCCGGCCCGGCTCAGATCGACCAGATACTGCTTGCCCGCCATGTCGCCGCTGCCGTCGAGCGTGTTGTACACCCGGGTCCCTGATTCCCGCGCCCGGGCCCGGAACGCCTCGTACGCCTCCTGGTAGTGCAGGACCGGACCGCTGTTGCGGACGACGGCCGCGTCGAACCCGTCCAGCAGCGCCACCGCGTCCCGGGGGTGGCAGAGGGCGACATCGAAGGTCTCGCGCAGCCGGGACGTCAGGAAGATGTCCTCGTCGCAGTAGCGCCGTCCTCGCGCCTCGTAGGCGAGGTCGGTGATGAACAGGACGGACGGACGGGAGGCGGCGGACACGGCGATCAAGAATGCTCCCAGGGGTGTTGTCGGATGGCGGTCATCAGCTTCACCGGCTTCGCCCGTTCGGCGTCATGGACCATCCTGGTCCCTGCTCCGCAGGAGGCGTACGTGTTCCGGTTGTCGTCACCGCCGGGCATTCTCTCGTCCGTCTCCGTCGCCGGTCCCTGCGGGGCCTGCCGGACGGTGCGGACGAGGAGGCCGCCCCGGAGCCACGGCTACGAACACGGCAGGGAGCACCCGTCGCCCCGGGCGGGGCCTTTGCCGGGGAGGCACGACCGGCACGGCGGAGAGTTTCCCCGTACGGCCTGCCGCTCCGGACGAGCGTGCCGCGTCCGGCGCCTGGTGTCCGGTGTCAGCGGATGTGACGCCCCGAGACGGCCCGGGCGATGACCAGGCGCTGGATCTCGCTCGTGCCCTCGAAAATGGTGTAGATCTTCGCGTCGCGGTACATCCGCTCCACCGGGTGCTCCCTGCTGTACCCGGCGCCGCCGAGGATCTGAACGGCTTTCTCCGTCGCGGAGACGGCGAGCTCACCCGCGCGGAGCTTGGACATGGAGCCCTGGCCGGCGTCGAACGGCCGGTCGTTGCGGGCCATCCACGCGGCCTGCCAGATCAGCAGGCGTACGGCCTCGATCTCCGTACGGATGTCCGCCAGGGCGAAGGCGATCGACTGGTTCTCGATGACGGGCCGCCCGAACGCCTCGCGCTGTCCGGCGTACTCCAGTGCGTACTCGTAGGCGGCACGCGCGATACCCAGGGCCTGCGCGCCCACCGTCGGGCGGCTGACCTCGAAGGTGGCCATCGCCGCCTGGCCCTTGGCGTCGCCGCCCTCCCGGGCGCGGGCCAGCCGTGCGTCCAGCTTCTCCTTCCCGCCGAGCAGGCAGTGCCCCGGGACGCGCACGTCGTCGAGGAAGAGGTCGGCGGTGTGCGAGGCGCGCAGGCCGAGTTTCTTGATCGCGCGGCCCGCCTCCAGGCCCCGCGTGCCGGGTGGCACGATGAACGCGGCCTGCCCCCGGGCGCCGAGCGCGGGGTCGACCGAGGCGACCACCACGTGGATCCCGGCGATCCCGCCGTTCGTGATCCACGCCTTCCGGCCCGAGAGCACCCATTCGTCCCTGGCCTCGTCGTACCGGGCCCTGGTGGCCATCGCGGAGACGTCGGAACCGGCTTGCGGCTCGGAGACGCAGAAGGCCGCCACCTTCGGGTCGTCCTCGTCGCCGTAGCACTGGGGCACCCACTCGGCGAGCTGGTCGGGGGTGCCGGAGGCGAAGATCCCGGCGACCGCGAGAGAAGTACCGAAGAGGGCCATGCCGATCCCGGCGTCACCCCAGAAGAGTTCCTCGTTGGCGATCTGCAGGGAGAGCCCGCTCGGGTCCCCGTACATCTCGGCGAGCGACTCGAATCCGTACAGACCGATCCTGGCCGCCTCCTGGATGACCGGCCACGGCGTCTCCTCGCGTGCGTCCCACTCGGCCGCGGCCGGGCGCACCACCTGGACGGCGAAGCCGTGCACCCAGTTCCGCAGGTCCTGCTGTTCCTCGGTCAGGGCGAGGGAGAAGTAGCTCACGGGCTCAGGCCTTCGGGATGTCGAAGTAGCGGGTCAGGCCCGAGGCCAGGCCGACGTCACCGGCGACCTTCAGCTTGCGCATCATGAACATCGTCACGGGATTGCCGTTGCCGGAGACCAGCTTGAGGAATTCGGCGTCGCCCATCACCAGCGTCGTACGGGGCTCGGCGTCGGACCGGCCCGCTCTCACCGTGCAGGTGCCGTCGGCTATGGAGGTCTCGTAGACCTCCTCGCTCTCCCCAGTGATCTTCCAGCGGATCAGGGCTTTCAACTGACCGGCTGCTTCCGGACGGAACTGCTGCCGCATCCGGCCGAAGACCTCGCTCAGCACCCGGGTTCGCAGGTCCCCGCGCATGATCTCGCCGAGTTGCCCGGCGGACAGACTCCTGACGATCCGCGCGAACTCCTCCGGGGAGACTACGGCGAAGTCGAGCCCGGACAGTTCATCGACGAGGTCACCGTTGCTGTTGTCGGACACACCAAATCCTTACTCCAAAGTAAACTTACTTTTGAGTAAGGTAAGGCGGCCGCCGCCGGTGCGCAAGAAGCGTCACCAGGCCCCGTCCGGATGCACCGCGAGATGCGGGTGATGGGCGGAGAGCACCTTGTTGGCCCACGCCAGCTCGGACAGCGCCTGCTCGCGGTCGGCCTGGTCCTCGATGCCGAGCCTCGGTCCCCGGAACCTGCGCACCTCGCGGGCGGCGCAGTCGGCGTCGAACTCCGCCTGCAGGATGTGCTGGGGGGTGCAGGAGCCGATCAGCGCGGCGACCCGGTCGGGGATCGGCACGGGGACGAGGAGGTGCGAAGCGGTCATGGGGGGGTTCCCTCTCGGATGGTCGGCCAGGAGGTGGAGCTCCGCGACGGCCGGCGGGCCGCCGCTCCTCCCTATGTAACGGGACGCAGTTCCTGGTTTCTCGTTGAGAACGTCTCCGTGTCGCAACCGTTTGGGACTGACCGTCTATTTCGCGTTACCTGGCGGTAAGTTGATTTCATGTACCGCGTGTGATGCCGCCTCAGTTGAGGGCCTGCCCGCTCCGGGACCGCAGCTGCGTGGCGCGCAGCACGACTTCGATGGCGAAGCGGCTCTCCGGGTCGGTGAGCTGGTCGCCGAAGATGGCCTCCAGGCTGCGCATCCGGTAACGGACCGTCTGGGGGTGGACATCCAGCAGTTCGCCCATCTGCGCGGCGGTGCCCCGGGTGTCGAGCCAGATCCGGAGCGTCTCGACCAGTCGCTCGCGTCGTGTGGCGCTGATCCCCGCGACGGGGGCCAGTTCGCGCTCGGCGAGGTGGTCGAGGAGGGCGAGGTCGGAGAGGAGCCACAGGGTGACGAGGTGGTCCTCGCACAGGATGAGGGGCGCGTCCTCGATGACACCGGATTCGACGAGCTCGACCACCCGCCGGGCCCATCTGATCGAGTGCGACGCGTTCGTGGTCGGTACGGTCAGCCCGACCGCGGCGCGGGTGCCGGCCAGGGCGCGGTCGAGCATCTCCCGCCGGGGGCCGTCCAGCGGCCCGGGGACGAGCAGGTGCGGCTGCGGATCGCCGAGGTCGGCCAGCACGTCTCCGGGCAGGGCGGCGGGGTCCACCCCGACCGGGGAACGTACGGCGACGAGCGTGACCTGCTCCGGCAGCGCCCAGCCGGTCTGCTCGCACAACTCCGCGATGGCGGTACGGGGAGTCGGCCGTCCGGCCAGGACGAGGTGCAGCAGCCGGCGGCGCATGGCTTCGCCCTGTTGGTCGGACTGGGCCAGCACCTCGCCGTACCCCTCACGGGACAGCGACTCCAGCTCGTCGACGTAGGCGAAGAGCGCGTCGGCGAAGCTGAGCATCAGCGCCGGTGAGAAGTTGTAACTCCGCCCCACCTTCTTCGCTCTTCGTAAGGCGATGCGCGCCCCCAGCCGGTACGCACCCTGGAGGGCGTCCATGCCACGGCCCTCGTAGGCCTCGAAACGGCCGAATCTCCGGCACATGTCGTCGCGGAGCCGGGTGGAGGTGGACGGCTCGGCGACCAGGTCGACGAACGAGGAAAGGCTCTGCTCCACGCCGACGCGGATGGCCTGGCCGTTGGGGCCGTTCAGCAGGCGCGCGTATTCCGGATACGCGCGGGTCACTTCCATGCCTATCTCTTTGATCAGGCTCGGCAGTTCGGGCCGCATGATCGCGGCGAACTCCTGGGGGAGGGGCCCCAGCGGGTCCCCGGTGTCCAGCGGCTGGATAAGTCTGGGCATGGCCGTCCCCTTGCTTTCCCGGGCCCGGTGCGGGGAGAGCGGCGTGGGGGAGGGCGCTCCGCGGACCGACAGGTGTGTACCGACATCGGCGCCGAAGATAGACCAAGCCGGGCGAGGTGCACACTGTCTGGACAAGATCGAAGTGTAAGGGGCACGTAGTGTGGCCCCGCGGTGGGGCTCCGGTGCAGGTGGGACGGGAAATGCTCACTTCCGGACAATGTTTTCGGCCGTGAGCGGCACCGAGGACGCCCGCACGGTGGCCGGCGGACGGGCCCCCGGGCCGCACCGCTGTGTTCGTCGTGCCCCCGGTCGGCACGGTTCCGTCCCGCTCCGGGGGTCCGGGCGAGCTGCGTGACGGGGCGGGGCCCCGGGTGCCTCATGAAACAACCGCGAAATATTGCGCACCAAGTGACAAGTGCAGCACGTGAATTAGTGACCCAGGGACGAGGAAAAAACTTGCCGAACCCAACCTTGACCGACGGGATTGTGCTCGAAGTTTCCCGCGAGTAACGTCACGCCCTGTCACAGAGCATATGTGGCTGAAAGAGCAGCACGGCCCCCACGCAAGGCGATTCACCGCGGCACTCCCTGCGCCTTTGCAGGATCCCGGGTGCTGTCCCCGCAACAGTGCTCCTGCACTGTCGAATCGGAGGAAATCACTGTGCGCAACTCCTTCAAGAAGATCGCAGTGGCAGCCGGCGCTGCCACTGCCGCCGTCACCCTCGGAGCCACCACCGCCACCGCCGGCGTCGCCGCGCCCACCTGGACCGTCGGCCCCAGCTCGCCGTTGACGGCCTCGGCCGCCTCCACCGGCACCGTCACGCTCAGCCTCAACGGCATCCCGCTGACGTGCACGACATCGGCGGCCACAGCCGCTCTGAAGACCGCCTCCGGTACCACTGGGGTGACGGTCGGCACCATCGCCCCGCTGACCTGGAGCGGGTGCACCAGTCCGTTCGGCCCGGTGACACCGACCGCCAACACCACCACCCCGTGGGGCATCGTGGCGAACACCTACGCCTCCGGCGTCACCACCGGCTACATCTCCAAGGTGAACGCCACCCTGAAGGTTCTCACCTGCACCTTCTCGGTGACGGGCAACGTTCCCGCCACCTACAACAACAGCACCGGTCAGCTGAAGGCCGCCAGCACCACGGCGTCCACCTACAAGCTGACCGTCGCGACCGCCTCCGCGGGCTGCGCCGGCATCGCGGCCGTGGGCCAGAACCCGCTCTACACCGCCACGTACAACGTGGTCCAGAGCGGCACCACGACCAAGCCGACCATCGTCTACACCCCCTGATCCGGCCCTGCGCCGGTAACGGGTGAACGACGGATCGCACGGCGGGCCGGCCCGCCGTGCGATCCGCATCCGGATCACCCGGAGGTAATGGCGCTCCGTATCGCCGACGCGTATCGCCGAGTGGAGGAATCCGCTGTGGGTCGTCCTGTGAGAAAACTGGTGGCGATGGCAGCCGCCGTCGTCGCGGCTCCCACTGCCACGGCACGTGCCACCGCACCGGCCTGGACCGTCGGACCCGTGTCACCGGAGACGTTCTCCGCCCTCGCCGGCAACCCTGCTCCCACGCTCGACGGCGCCCCGATCACATGTGTGTCGTCCACGGCCCAGGGCAACCTGCCGTCTGTTCCCGGCGGTCCGTCCGTGCAGGCCGGGTCGATCACTTCGCCGGCCTGGAGCGGTTGCACATGGTTCAGCCACCCCGTTCTGCCGGTCGCCACCACCATCCCGGCGTGGGGCATCAGGCGAACTCCTACGCCTCCGGCACGACCGACGGATACCTCTCCGGCGTGCAGGTCGCCCTGAAGATTCTCACCTGCACCTCCACGGTGACGGGTAGCGTCCCGGCCGCCTATGCCGACAGCACCGGCAAGCTGAAGGCCCCCAGGGCCGTGGCCCCCTACCCGCTGACTGTCGCGACCGCCTCCGCGGGGTGTGCCGGCATCGCGGCCGTGGGTCAGAAGCCGCTCTGCAACGCCACGTACAACGTGGTCACGCCGAGCGGTGGCACCACCAGGCCGAGCATCGTGTACAGCCCCTGATCCGGTCGTGCACCGGTCCTGAGTGAGCAGGGAATCCGTGGTGAGGCCGGTCGCCACGCGACGCACGTCCGGTCCGTTCGGAAAGGGGACCTCGTCAGTGAAGGGCAGTCGTATGACAGGAACGCGCAGGCGCACGGCACGCGGTGCGGCAGTAGCCACTGCTGTGCTGCTCGGAGGGCTGATCCCCGGTGCGCAGGCCGCGTCCGGTACGCAGGAGATCGACGCGGAGCTTGCCTACACCTGTGACTTCCCTGAGGGGAAGCAGCCGGTGAAGGTCGGGATCACGGCGAAAATCCCCGAGTCGGTCCAGGTCGGGCAGGTGATACAGCCCGAGGACATGGGATTGGACCTGACGCTCCCCGAGGACGCGTCGGCCGGACTCGCCGGAGCCGGAGCGGCGACCGTGAGCGCGAAGACGCATCTCTCGGTCGATGTGGCTCAGGGGGGCCGGCACGCCCGGACGGAGTGGATCGGGACGGCTGCCGAGCCGGTGCCGGTTCCCGAGTCGGGTGACCTGACACTGAGTACGGCGGGGAGTGTTCCCTATGTGAAACCCGGGGTGCCGGGTGACCTGTCGTTCAAGGCCTCCGTCCTCTCGGTGGAACTGGCAGTGAGGAAGGCCGACGGAACCTCGGCCGAGCCGCCGAGTGTCTCCGTGAAGTGCGCGGTGGACGCGGACCAGGAGACGACCCTGGTGACGGTCGACGCCGGTGGTGACGCCGGGACGCCCGCGCCCGAGCCGTCCGCGTCCGACGAGTGGCCCGATGGCGATGAAGAGCAGGAGAGATCCATCGCTCCTGAGGTCGGGACGAGAGCTGAGGAGTCTGCATCAGCTTCTGCGCCGCCGTGCGTCGGGGATCCGGTGAACGAGGAAGGCCGTGACATGGTCACCTACGTAGCCGGCTACGCGAACGTGACCAAACTTGACGGTGCCACCAAATTCCCCCCTGCCTGCGCGCGGATCCATACGTATGACGGCGAAACCGTCCCCGGGTATCCCTACATGCACACGTACCTGAACGCGGCAATCGTGCTGGATTACATGGGGAAACCGCAACTGCCGCCCACCACGGGGACGTTCTTGACCTTCGGCTTCATGCCGACGACAGCCACCCTGGAGATGACACAGATCCCGCCCGAGGCCGGTTCGCCGGAGGACCGCAACGTGGTGTCCCACGGCGTCATCGACCTCACCAACGCAGGTGCCACCGAAACCACCACCACCGTCGATATGGACTTCGTCCTCAGGCTGTATGACGTGGAGGTCAACGGCGTCGCGCTGGATGTGGGGAAGAACTGCCGGACAGAGCGTCCTTTCCGGCTCTCACTCGCCGGCGAAGGGACCTGGGACGGGGTGAACGGCAACATCGGCTACACCGTGGTGACGGGAGGGGAACTGACAGGTTCGGCGACGATACCGCCCTTCAAGGGGTGTGGTGTCGGTGAGGACCTGGACGACATCTTCACCGCGTCACTGTCCGGGGCCCCGGGATTCGTCAAGCAGAAGCAAGGGGCACCCTGTACGCCTTCGGGTGCGGAAGACCCCAGATGCACGCCCGACAACCAGCCGGTGGACATTCCCGAAGCGACTCGATGACCCCCGCTGCCGCACCGTCAAGTACGACCGAGCACGTACGTATCCCGAGCTGCCAACGAATTGAGGGAACAATGAGATCTGCCTCGAAGACCTGGATCAAGGCCGCCGGCGCCGTCGCCGCGTCCGCCGCGTTGGTCATGCCCCTGACCGCGTCGCCGGCCGGTGCCGCCACCGCCGCCGCGCCCCAGCTCAACGGAGCCTGGGCCCCGTTCGACCGGTGCCCGGTGGACGCCCCCGCCATGCTCGCGGCGGACGGTGAGACCGACGTCCCGCTGTGTGTGACCTCCACCTCGCCCAACGGGTCGATCAAGCTGGGCAAGACCGAGGCGACGACCGGCTCGACGAACCTGCAGTTCGGCGTCATCCAGCACCCGGCCGAGGAGACCTACACGGTCGTCCCGCCCCCGGAGGGATCCCTCGTCAGCGGCAGGACCACGATCCCCGGCGGTCTGCTCGGCATCATGTGCCCGAGCAAGGTGCCGGTCGTCTCCGCCGTGTGTGACCAGATCACCAACGGGACCCTCAACAAGGTGACCGCCACCGTCGAATCGGCCGGTACGCCGACCGACTTCAGC
The DNA here is from genome assembly GCF_043088245.1 of Streptomyces sp. NPDC014623. Lineage (NCBI taxonomy): Bacteria > Bacillati > Actinomycetota > Actinomycetes > Kitasatosporales > Streptomycetaceae > Streptomyces > Streptomyces sp. NPDC014623. The sequence goes on from NZ_JBIBZU010000012.1 coordinate 27,112, forward strand.
CTGGTCGCGGGCATATCCTCCGGGTCGATCGTCACACTCCCCGTCAAGATCCGGCTGGACAACCCGCTGCTCGGCTCCAAGTGCTACATCGGCAGCAACAGCAACCCCGTGGTCCTGCACCCCGGAAACCTGAGCATGCCGGCGCTGGCCGTCTCCAGGTTCAGCGGTGACGGCACCGCGAACGACGAGGGCGAACTGATCCAGTTCGCCCTGTCCGGCGCCGGCCAGGGCGACAGCCAGTTCTCCGTGCCGAAGGCCAGCGGCTGCGGTCTCGGCGGCATCCTCAGCTGGGCGATCGACCTCAAGGTCGGGCTGCCTGCGGCGGCAGGGGCCAGCAACCTCGTCCTGAACGACGCCAAGACCTCCACGATAGGTCTCACGGCTCCGGGCCTGTCGGCGCCCGACGCCGGCAAGGAGCTCGCCGAGAACTGGCACTCCGCGGTGAAGTAACCGTAAAGCGCCGCACGTGCGGCGCCCCGGATTCTTGTCACTTCCTGCGCCTGCCCCCCGAGGGGCCATGAGCCCGCCCCGACCACGAATGAACCCTGGTCGGGGCGGGCTTCTGCGTGTCCAAAGCGTGTCCGAACCGGTGTCGTGAAGCCCGTCGCCTCATTCCTGAGTCCTCACTTTTCGATAGGTTTCGCGCGTCGATCACTCACCTCGAAACAAAAAAACGATGGTGCTCGATTGCGGCGGAGAAAATTGGTGAATCACTGTTGCGGACTCAGGTTACTGGCCCGTAACGTCCCACCTGAGCGGCTCGGAAACGCGTCCGTACCTGCTCGTTGGACGCACGTGGAGCCCTGGTCGCGCCCCCCTTGGCCCGGGCCCCGGAGGGGTTTTGCCGGCCGGGGTTTCCCAGCCGTCGGGGTCCCGTGGAGCCGCCCCCGAGGGCCTCGGGGCTCCGGTGCACCTGGAGTGCTTGCTCAGATGGCGACAAAGCCGAACGGCGAGTTTGTCAATCGGTGACAAGTGACCCACGAAGAGATCGATGTCCGACGATTCCGCTGCTCAACGGCTTGTCCAAGCGGTTTCGGCGGACATAGCGTGCGCCTCCCGGTGCATGTGTGACGAGCCGCCGTTGGATTTACCGGAGTCGGAGCGCTGACAGATGACGTCGTTCACCACCACTGCGCAGGAGGGCCGATGGGCATCGAAGTAGTCGTCGAGGGCCTGACGAAGTCCTTCGGTAAACAGAACGTCTGGGAGGACGTCAGCCTTACGCTGCCGGCCGGGGAGGTGAGTGTGATGCTCGGTCCTTCCGGTACCGGAAAGACCGTCTTCCTGAAATCCATCATCGGGCTCCTGAAGCCGGAAAAGGGTCGTGTGCTCATCAACGGTGTCGACATGGTGAACAGCCCCGAGCGGGAAATCATGGAGACCCGCAAACTGTTCGGGCTCATGTTCCAGGACGGTGCACTGTTCGGGTCGATGTCGCTTTTCGACAACATCGCCTTCCCCTTGCGTGAACACACCCGCAAGAAGGAGTCCGAGATCCGCCGCATCGTCATGGAGCGAATCGACATCGTCGGACTGCTCGGTGCGGAGGGAAAGCTCCCCGGGGAGATATCCGGTGGGATGCGCAAACGGGCCGGGCTCGCCCGTGCCCTCGTCCTGGACCCGCAGATCATTCTCTGCGACGAGCCGGACTCCGGGCTCGACCCGGTCCGCACCGCCTACCTCTCGCAGCTGCTCATCGATCTCAACGCGCAGATCGACGCCACGATGCTCATCGTCACCCACAACCTCGACATCGCGGCCACCGTTCCCGACAACATGGGCATGCTGTTCTGCCGCAACCTCGTCACCTTCGGCCCGCGCGAGGTGCTGCTCACCAGCGACATGCCCGTCGTGTCGCAGTTCCTCGCCGGACGCCGGGAAGGCCCCATCGGCATGTCCGAGGAGAAGGACGCGGCCACTCTCGCCGCGGAGCAGACCAACGGCTCCGCCTACTCCCCGGGGCCCCGCACCGTCGTTCCGCAACTGGAGCCCTCACCCGGACTGCCCGTGAGACAGGCGGCCCTGCGACGCCGGGAACGGGTCATCTCCATGATGGGCCAGCTGCCGGAGGCCGCCCGTACGGCGATCATGCACAGTTACACGCCGACCTTGGACGGTGGGCGCCGATGACGGCACCACTGCCCGTCCGGCCGCCCGAGCCGGCCACCGAGGAAGCGCGGGAGAAGGCGCCGCCGCAGAGGCAGCCCTCGCGGCTCCTCGCCCCGCTGCGCCAGACCGGGCAGCTCTTCGCCCTCGCGCTGGCCGTCGGCCGGGCCGTCTTCCGGCGGCCCTTCCAGCTACGGGAGTTCATCGAGCAGTTCTGGTTCGTCGCCAGCGTCACCATCCTGCCCGCGGCCCTCGTCTCCATTCCCTTCGGCGCGGTCATCGCTCTCCAGGTCGGCTCGCTCACCGAGCAGCTCGGCGCCCAGTCCTTCACCGGAGGCGCCAGTGTCCTCGCCGTCATCCAGCAGGCCAGCCCGCTCATCGTGGCGCTGCTGATCGCCGGGGCCGCCGGGTCCGCCATCTGCGCCGACCTCGGCTCGCGGAAGATCCGCGAGGAGCTCGACGCCATGGAGGTCATGGGCGTCTCACCCATCCAGCGTCTGGTCGTGCCGCGTGTCCTGGCCACCATGCTCGTCGCCGTGCTGCTCAATGGGCTGGTCTCGGTCGTCGGCACGCTCGGCGGCTACTTCTTCAACGTCATCATGCAGGGCGGGACCCCCGGCGCCTACCTCGCCAGTTTCTCCGCCCTCGCCCAGCTGCCCGACCTGTACATCGGTGAACTCAAGGCGCTCATCTTCGGGTTCATCGCCGGCATCGTCGCCGCCTACCGGGGACTCAACCCGCGCGGCGGCCCGAAGGGCGTCGGCGACGCGGTCAACCAGTCCGTCGTCATCACCTTCATGCTCCTGTTCGCCGTCAACATGATCATGACGGCGATCTACCTCCAGATCGTTCCCCCGAAAGGGGGCTGACCGATGTCGATGCTGGGCTGGCTCGACCGCTCGGGTGAGCAACTCACCTTCTACGTGCGCGCCCTGTTCTGGGTCCCGCGCACCCTGCGCCGCTATCTCAAGGAGGTCCAGCGGCTGCTCGCCGAGGTGGCCTTCGGCAGCGGCGGCCTCGGTGTCATCGGGGGCACCATCGGCGTGATGGTCGCGATGACGCTGGCCACCGGCTCGGTGGTCGGCCTCCAGGGCTACGCCGCCCTCGACCAGATCGGCACCTCCGCCTTCACCGGCTTCATCTCCGCGTACTTCAACACGCGTGAGATCGCCCCGCTCGTCGCCGGCCTCGCCCTCTCCGCCACCGTCGGAGCGGGCTTCACCGCCCAGCTCGGCGCGATGCGGATCAACGAGGAGGTCGACGCCCTCGAGGCCATGGGCATCCGGTCCATGCCCTACCTGGTCACCACGCGCATCATCGCCGGCGTCGTCGCGATCATCCCGCTGTACGCGATCGGGCTGCTCTCCTCCTACCTGGCGTCCCGCTACATCACCGTCCTGTTCAACGGGCAGTCGGCGGGCACCTACGACCACTACTTCAACCTCTTCCTCTCCCCGGACGACGTGCTCCTGTCGGTGCTCAAGGTGCTGATCTTCAGCGTGCTGGTGATCCTCGCCCACTGCTACTACGGCTTCCACGCCACCGGCGGTCCGGCCGGCGTGGGTGTGGCCGTGGGCCGGTCGGTGCGTAACGCCATCGTGCTGATCAGCGTCACCGACTTCTTCCTCTCGCTCGCCATCTGGGGTGCGACGACAACGGTGAAGGTGGCCGGCTGATGCATTCCTCCAAGGCGCAGACAGCGCGCCGCAGAACCGCGGGGGTGGCCTTCGTGCTCGTGCCCGCCGTGCTCGTGTGGCTGTCGGTCTCCGTGTACGAGAAGGACTTCAGGGACGACGCCACCGTGACCGTGCACACCGGGAGCGTCGGCAACGAGATGCACGACAACGCCGAGGTCAAGCTGCGCGGCGTCGTGATCGGAGAGGTGCGCGACATCCAGGCGGCCGGGGACGGGGCGCGACTGACCCTCGCCATCCGGCCCGACAGACTCGGGGAGATCCCCGCCGACGTCACCGCCCAGATGCTGCCCACCACCCTCTTCGGCGAGCGGTTCGTCGCCCTCGTACCTCCCCCCGTCCCGTCCACGCGGACCCTCCAGGCCGGCGCGGTGATCCCGCAGGACCGCTCCTCCAACGCCATCGAGCTGGAGGAGGTCCTCGACAACGTCCTGCCGATGCTGACCGCCGTCAAGCCCGAGAAGCTCGCCGCCACCCTCAACGCCGTGTCCCAGGCGCTCGAAGGACGCGGTGACAAGCTCGGCGACACGCTGGTCGCCCTCGATGGCCACCTCAAGGATTTCAACCCGCACCTCCCGACTCTCAACGAGGACATCAAGGAACTCGTGAAGGTAAGCCACCTCTACGCGGACGCCGCGCCGGACGTCCTGGACGCGCTCACCGACTTCACCACCACGAGCGGCACCATCGCCGAACAGCAGGCGGAACTCGCCGACCTGTACGGCTCCACCACCGCCTCCGCCCAGGACGTCACCTCCTTCCTGCGCAAGAACAAGGACAACCTCATCCACCTCTCCGCCTCGGGCCGGCCGACGCTGGAACTCCTCGCGGAGTACTCGGACGCCTTCCCCTGCACCCTGCGCACCATGGCGGGCTTCGTCCCCGCCATGGACAAGGCGCTCGGCAAGGGCACGGACAAGCCGGGTCTCCACGTCACCGTCAAGGCCGTGGAGTCCAAGGGCAAGTACGTGGCGGGGAGGGACACCCCGTCCTACGGCGCGACCGGCGGCCCCCACTGCTACTCGGTGCCCTACACCGGCAGGTCCGTACCGACCGCCGACGCCCGCACCGCCTCCTCCACGGGGAGCAGCCCCGCCGCGGAGGTCCAGGAGACCGACACCGCAGACACCGCCGAGACCGCCCTCGGCATGCCCAACTCACCCGAGGAGAGCCGGCTCGTCAACGAGCTGGTCGCCCCCTCCCTGAAAGTCCAGCCGCAGGCCCTGCCCGACTGGAGCAGCGTGCTCATCGGTCCGGCCTTCCGCGGTGCGGAGGTGAAGCTCAAGTGAAGCGTCGCTCCCTCGCGGGACCCCTCGTCAAGTCGATCGTCTTCGTCGTGGTGACGGCCCTGGCCACCACCGTGCTGGGACTGTCCATCGCCGACACGAGCGTGGGTGACACCACTTCGTACAAGGCGCGGTTCACGGACGCGACCGGCCTCGTCGTCGGCGACAGCGTCCGGATCGCCGGTGTCAAGGTCGGTCAGGTCGAATCCGTCGAGGTCGCCGACAAGCGGGAGGCCGAGGTCGGTTTCGCCGTCCGCAAGGGCCGCAAGCTGCCCGCCTCGGTGACCGCGTCGATCAAGTACCTCAACATGGTCGGCCAGCGCTACATCGACCTCGACCAGGGCGCCGGGCCCGTCGGCGAGAGCTTCAGGTCGGGATCGACCATCCCGCTCTCGCGCACCACGCCCGCGCTGGACCTCACCCAGCTCTTCAACGGCTTCCAGCCGCTCTTCGAAGGGCTGTCACCACCGGACGTCAACCAGCTCGCCGGCTCGATCGTCCAGGTCCTCCAGGGCGAGGGCGGCACCGTCGACAGCATCCTCGCCCACGTCGGATCGCTGACCGGCACCGTCGCGGCCAAGGACAAGGTGATCGGCGAGGTGATCAAGAACCTCAACACGGTCCTGAAGACCGTCAACGACCGGGAGGCGGGCTTCAACGACCTCGTCGTCACTCTGCAGAAGCTCGTCACGGGCTTCTCCGGCGACCGCAAACCGCTCGGTGAGGCGGTCACGGCGATGGGCGCGCTCACCACCGTCACCGCCGGCCTCCTCGAGGACGGGCGCAAGCCGCTCAAGGAGGACATCGCCCAGCTCGGACGGCTCACCGGCCAGCTGGACAAGAACGCCCCCACGATCGAGAGCTTCCTGCAGAAGACCCCGGCCAAGATGGAGGCCATCACCCGCCTCACCTCGTACGGGTCATGGCTCAACCTCTACCTCTGCGAAGCCAGGGTCAGCGGAGTGACGACCGAGGACGGCAGCGCGCCGCCCACCGGCGTCACGATCGGCCAACCGAGGTGCCAGGCATGAGAATCAGACCCGTGAGGGACCGCAACCCCGTCACCATCGGCTTCGTCGGCCTCCTCGTCCTGGCCCTCCTGGGCCTCGCCGCCTACCGCTCCGACGCACTGCCCTTCATCGGCGGCGGCACCACCTACAGCGCCGACTTCACCGAATCCGCCGGCCTCGACGAGGGCGACGAGGTGCGGATCGCCGGAGTGAAGGTCGGAGAGGTCACCGGCGTCACGCTCGACGGTGCCAAGGTGAAGGTGGACTTCAAGGTCAAGGACGCCTGGATCGGCGACTCGTCCACCGTGGGCATCGCCATCAAGACGCTCCTGGGCGACAAGTATCTGGCGGTCGACCCGCTCGGCACCGCCGAGCAGGACCCGGACTCCCGCATCACGACGAGCCGCACCACCTCCCCGTACGACGTCACCCAGGCGTTCGACGGACTCGGCGAGACGATCGACGAGATCGACACCGACCAGCTCGCCAAGAGCTTCGAGACGATCTCCGAGACCTTCAAGGACTCACCGCCCGACGTGCGCAGCGCCGCGAACGGGCTGTCCGCGCTGTCGAAGACGGTCTCCGAGCGTGACGCCCAGCTCGCCACCCTCCTCAAGGGCAGCAAGCAGCTCACCAGGACGCTCGCGAACAAGAAGAGCAGCTTCGAGACCCTCCTCGAGGACGGCAACCTGCTTCTCGGCGAGATCCAGGCACGCCGCGACTCCATCCACCTGCTGCTCACCGGCACCCGGAGCCTCGGCATCCAGCTCACCGGGCTCGTCGCGGACAACAACAAGCAGCTGAAACCCACCCTCGATTCGCTCGGAAGGGTGACCACGGTCCTGGTGAAGAACCGCAAGAGCCTCGACGAGGTGCTCTCCATGGCCGGGTCCTACAACCGCCTCGTCGGCAACACCCTCGGCAACGGCCGCTGGTTCGACAACTACGTCTGCGGCGTCGTCCCCAAGAACTACCTGCCCGAGGGGACACCCCCCGCCAACGGCGACTGCATGCCACCGAAGCAGGGAGGGCGCTGACATGAGACGTACACGCGTCACCGGGATCGGTGCCGGGCTCGCCGTCGTGGCGGTCGCCGCCACCTCGGGCGTCATGGCGCTGGACGACCGGGGGAAGACCACCGTCACCGCCTACTTCGACCAGGCCACGGGCGTCTACGCCGGCTCGGACCTGCGGATCCTCGGCGTGAAGGTCGGCACCGTCGAGTCCGTCGAGCCGCACGGCGAGGAGGTCAGGGTCGTCCTGCGGCTCGACAAGGACGTCAAGGTCCCCAAGGAGGCACACGCCGTCGTCGTGGCCCCCAGCCTGGTCGCCGACCGGTACGTACAGCTCGCGCCGGCCTACACCGGGGGAGCGCGGCTCGAGAACCACGCCGTACTCCCCGCCGCGAACAACGCCACCCCCATCGAGGTCGACCAGCTGTACGAGTCCATCACCGAGATCTCCACGGCCCTCGGCCCGGAGGGCGCCAACAAGGACGGGGCGCTCGCGGCACTCCTCGACACCGGGGCGAAGAACCTCGACGGCAACGGCAAGGCCATCGGGGACTCCATCGAACAGTTCGGCAAGGCGACGAAGACACTCGACAGGAGCAGCGGGAACCTCTTCGACACACTCTCCTACCTGCAGTCCTTCACCACGATGCTGAAGGACAACGACGGCGACGTGCGGGCCGCCGAACAGCAGCTGAACTCCGTCACCGGCTTCCTCGCCGACGACAAGAAGAACCTCAGCGCGGCCCTGAAGGAGCTGGGCAAGGCGCTCGGCCAGGTCAAGACCTTCATCCAGAACAACCGCGGCGCCCTCAAGGAGAACGTGGACCTCCTGGTGCCGCTCACCCAGACCCTGGTCGACCAGCGCGCCTCGCTCGCCGAGTCCCTCGACACGCTGCCGCTCGCGGCGGGCAACGTCCTCAACGCCTACGACCCCGCCAACCGCACCCTCAACGGGCGCACCAACCTCAACGAGCTGTCGATGGGCGGGCCGCTCACCCGGTCCGGGCCCGCGGCCTCGGGCCTCAGCGGGCTGACGCCCGCGGACACCGCCCGGCAGAAGGAACTGCCCGCCCTGCCGCTGCCCGCCGTCGGCACCGTCTACGGCACCCCGGAGAAGACCGGGACGAGGAAGACCGGGACGGACGAGAAGAAGGAGGCGACCCCATGAGCCGCGCCCCGCGTAAACCCGGCACCCGTGCGGTCACGGGCCTCGGCGCCCTGGTCGCCGTCGGCGTCGGCTTCGTGCTCGTCGCCACGACCGTCGGCCTGCCGTCGTTCTCAGGCCTCGACCAGGTGCCGCTGCCCGGCGGCGCCGACCTCGGCGACCACCCGTACGAGATCACCGCCGAGTTCGGGGACGTCCTCAGCCTCGCCCCGCAGTCCTCCGTCAAGGTCAACGACGTGGCCGTGGGCCGGGTCACCAAGATCTCCCTCACCCCGGGCGGCTGGACCGCCAGGGTCACCATGCGGGTCAACGGGAAGATCAGGATGCCTGCCAACGCCTACGCCCACCTCGAACAGTCCAGCCTCCTCGGCGAGAAGTTCGTCCAGCTCTCACCCCCGAGCGCCGGCACCGCACAGGGCGCCCTCACGGACGGCGACCGGATCCCGCTCGCCCGCACCAACCGCAACCCGGAGGTCGAAGAGGTCTTCGGCGCCCTGTCGATGCTCCTCAACGGGGGCGGGGTCGCCCAGCTCAAGACCATCACCACCGAGCTCAACAAGGCCCTCGCCGGACAGGAACCCGAGATCCGCTCGATGCTGAAGCGGGTCGACACGCTCGTCACCGACCTGGACGACCACAAGGAGGACATCACCCAGGCGCTCGACGGCGTCAACCGGCTCTCCGCCACCCTCGCCACCCGCAAACAGGACGTCGGTACGGTCCTCACCGGGCTCAGTCCCGGCATGAAGGTCCTGGAGAAGCAGCGCGGCTCGCTCCTCACCATGCTGCGCTCGCTCGACACGCTCTCCACCGTCGCCGTCGACACGATCAACAAGAGCAAGGCCGACATGATCGCCGACCTCAAGGCCATCGCGCCCACGCTCACCGCACTGGCCGACTCCGGGAACGACCTGCCGGACTCCCTCCAGGTACTGCTCACCTACCCGTTCACCGACGAGGTGCTCCGTGGTGTGAAGGGCGACTACCTCAACGTCTACCTGGACCTCACGGCCGCGCCCGGCACCCAGGTCATCCCCGCGCTCACCCCGCCCGAGACATCCGGGACCCAGAAGAAGCCGGGGGCGGCACTGCCCCTGCCGCTCCCCTCGGTCACCACACCGGTAACGGAGGGCACCCGCTGATGATCACTCCTGCCATCAGGCTCAAGAACATCGCCTTCCTCGTCATCGCCGTACTCGTCCTCGGCTTCCTGGGCGTGCGGTACGCCGACCTCGGCCACTACGTCGGACTGCGCGACTACTACACCGTCAAGGTGCAACTCCCGCAGACAGGCGGCCTGTTCACCCATTCCAACGTCAGCTACCGGGGCGTTTCCGTGGGCAGGGTCGGCCCGATCGAGCTCACCGACGACGGCGTCGAGGCCGAACTGCGCATCCAGAAGGACGCGCCGAGCATCCCCGACAGCCTGCAGGCCGTCGTCGCCAGCCTCTCCGCGGTCGGCGAGCAGTACATCGACCTGCGGCCCACCCGCTCGGACGGCCCCTTCCTGGAGAACGGCTCGGTCATCGACCAGGCCGACACCACCATCCCCGCACCCGTCACCGACGTCCTCACCAGCGTCAACGACCTGACGGCCTCAGTCGACACGGAAGCCCTGCGTACGGTCGTCGACGAATTCGGCACGGCGTTCAACGGGCGCGGCGACGACCTCCAGGTCCTGCTGGACACCAGCAGCGAATTCGTCCAGGCCGCCGACGAGGCCCTGCCGACCACCACGAAACTGATGGCCGACGGCAAGACCGTGCTGCGTACCCAGGTCGAACAGGGCGAAGCGCTCAAGGGGTTCGCCTCCGGCGCCGAGGAACTCGCCGCCGAACTCAAGGGCTCCGACACCGACCTGCGCCGGCTCATCGCCGCGGCACCCGACGCCACCGAACAGATCAGTGGACTGCTCCGCGACCTCGATCCCGCCTTCGGCGTGGTCGTCGCCAACCTCCTCACCACCTCGGAGGTCGCCGTGACCCGGCAGCGCGGACTGGAGGAACTCCTGGTGAAGGTCCCGGCCGTCGCAGCGGCCGGCGCGAGCGCGATCGACGGGGACGGGGCCAGGTTCGGGATGTCGGTCACCTTCTTCGAACCGCTGCCCTGCACCGCCGGATACGGCTCCACCGCCTACCGCACCGGCACCGACCTCTCGAAGGCCCCCGCAGTCAACACCAAGGCCCGCTGCGCCTCCTCGCCGGGCAGCGGCATCAACGTCCGCGGCAGCGCGAACGCCCCGAAGGGAGGCCCCGTGCCCCAGCCCTTCAAACCGGGCTCGGGCCTCCTCCCGGGCGCACCCGGCGCCACCGGAGGCACCGCCACGCCACAGGCCGAGGGCATGGCCGGACTGCTCGGCCTGGGAGACGGCTCATGAACAACCGTACGAGGACAGGGCTCGGCTGGGCCGCACTGCTCGCAGCAGTCCTGGTCTGCGCGCTCGGCACCTGGTCGTACGCCCAGGCACGGGGTGACGGCACACTGGCGTACGCGAAGAGCCGCGACGCCGCGCTCGCCGACGGCAAGCGGCACCTCACCCGGCTGACGAGCATGGACGGCAAGAACGCCGCGAGCGTCGAGTCCGGCCTCACGAACTGGCTCGACGCCTCGACCGGGCCGCTGCACGACCAGTTGGAGAACACCCGGAAGAAGGACGAGGGCGAGCTCACCGAGTCCGGAGCCACCGCGCGCGGCAAGGTCACCGACGCCGCACTCACCGCGCTCGACGACCGGGCCGGCACGGCGGCACTCATCGCGACCGTCGACGTCGAGGTCACCCCGCGCACCGGCAAGGGCGGTACGGAGCGCAAGCGCTTCGAGGCGACGCTCGCCCGGACCGGGGACGGCTGGAAGATCAAGGCGCTTGACGCGCTACCGGTCGGGAGCGGCTCATGAACGCGAGCACGGGAACAGCGACGGTCCAGCCGGGCCTCCGGCCCGAACCGCATCCCGGACCGGAGGACGCCTCCGCCCGGCGGCGGTGGATCCGGCCCGCGGCCGCATTGCTGGCCCTCGCTCTGCTGGGCGTGGGCGTCACCCTGTTCGTCCAGGGCCGGCAGTTGCGCGACACACCCGCCACCTCCAACCGCGCCCTGACCGACTCCGCCGCGACCACCCGGGTCGCCGGAGACGTGAGCAGCGCGCTGGGCAAGGTCTTCTCGTACAACCCGCGGTCCACCGCCGCCACCAAGGAGTCGGCGAAGCAACTGCTCGCAGGCCGGGCGCTCCAGCAGTACGCGTCCTTGTTCGGCCAGGTCGAGAAGCAGGCCGCGGACCAGAAACTGACCCTCACCACCCAGGCCGTCCGCACCGGGGTCACCCGGCTCAGCGACAGCAGCGCCCACCTCCTCGTCTTCCTCGACCAGGTCTACGAGCGCGAGGGGAAGACCGCCACCACGGCGGCTGCGCAGCTGTCCGTGACCGCGGAAATGCGGGGCGGGCACTGGCGGATCGTCGACATCACCTCCAGGTAGGGGAGAGCACCGATGGCACGGGTACGGACGAGGAATCCTCTGCTGGCGGCAGCGGTCGCGCTGACGGCCGTGGCGGCCGTCGCAGCGGGCTGGGGCGGCTGGTCGCGCTACGAGGCGGGGCACGACGACTCGGCGGCATACGCACAGGCACGCGACGCGGCGCTCGCGGCGGGGGAGCAGGCGGTGCAGAACATGAACACGCTCGACCACACGAAGCTCGACGCCGGTCTCGACAACTGGGAGGACTCCACCACCGGCGACCTGCACAAGCAACTCGTCGACGGGAGGGAGGCGTTCGTCAAGCAGATCGAGGCGGCCAAGACGGTCAGCACCGCCGAGATCCTGTCCGGAGCGGTGACGGAACTGGACGACCGGGCGGGCAAGGCCGGAGTGATGGTGGCACTGCGGGTGACCGTGACCGCCCCCGAGGGCAAGCCCGTCGCCAAGGAGAGCCGGATGCTCGGGCAGCTCACCCGCACCTCCGACGGGTGGAAGCTCAGCGCCCTCGGACAGGCGCCCGTCGGCAACGCCGCCGGCTGAGCCCGCCCGACCGCCCCGCCTTCGAGAGGACCACGAACATGTCGACGACCCGACACCTCGTCAACCGCCGCCGCCGGCTCGCCACCGTGGGTGCCACGACCACACCGGCGCGTACGAAAGCGGGCCCCGGACCGGACCCCGAGACGCCGGAGGACCGGACCGCGACGGAAGCGGCCCCCGCGGACGAAACCGTCGCGGACGGGGCCGACGCGGAGAAGAAGCCCACCGGGGACGGAGCCCCGCGCAGGCGACTGCCCCGTCTGCGTATCCGGCTGCCCGCGATCCTCTGCGCCGCCACACTGCTCCTCGGCGCTTTCGCCGTCTGGGCGTTCGCCTCGGCCGGGACGCTGCGCGACGAACCCGCCCGGCAGAACACGGCCTTGACCGACATCGGCCGGACCAGCGAGGTCAAGGGGCAGATCGGCGAGGCGGTCGGCGCGGTCTTCTCCTACGACTACGCCTCACCCGGGAAGTCCGACGCGGCCGCCCGGAAGCACCTGACCGGCAAGGCCGTCCGGCAGCACGAGGACATGCTCGCCGACGTACGCGCCCAGGCGCCGAAGCAGAAGCTCGTCCTCACCACGACCGTCACCCAGAGCGGCGTCGAGCTGCTCGACGGTGACCGGGCCAGGCTGCTGATCTTCGCCGACCAGAGCAACACGCGTACCGGCAAGGAGGAGGAGACGACGTACGCGGCGGCCATGTTCGCCGTGGACGCCGTCCACCGCGGTGACACCTGGCGGATCGCCGCCATCGACACATTCACGCGATGACCCTGGAGAAGGAGGAGACATGAGGTTCAACGGAACCATGCGCCGCGGGCTCGGCGGTACGGCGACCGCGGTCGCCGCCATGGCGGCGCTCACCGCGTCCCAGGCCCCGGGGATCGCGGACGGCAGCGCCGCCGGCGGCCTGAAGAGCGTGGCATCGGACGACGTCGTCTGGACCGAGGTCCCGAACGACGACAGCTACCACACGGAGCTGCCGCCCCTGAGGTCACCCGAGCCGCCGAAGGACGCCGGCAGGAAGCCCGCCGGCCCCGCCGTCGTGCAGTCCTGGGCCGAGGCGGGCATCCCCGCCACCGTCCTCGCCGCCTACCGCAAGTCGCAGAGCGTCCTCGGCCGCACCGACCCGGGCTGCCGCCTCCCCTGGCAGTTACTCGCGGCGATCGGCAAGGTGGAGTCCGGCCACGCGAGAGGAGGGCGGGTCGACGCGGCGGGCACCACGGTCACCCCGATCCTCGGACCGGTCCTCAACGGCGCGGGATTCGCCCACATCCCGGACACCGACGACGGCGCGTACGACGGCGACACCCGGTACGACCGGGCCGTCGGGCCGATGCAGTTCATCCCGTCCACCTGGGCGCACTGGGGCAAGGACGGTAACGGCGACGGGCGCAAGGACCCCGGCAACATCACCGACGCGGCTCTCGCCGCCGGCCACTACCTCTGCGCCGGGACCCGCGACCTGTCCGTGGCGGCCGACCTGGACAAGGCGGTCCTCAGCTACAACCACTCGGACACCTATCTGCGCACGGTCCTGTCCTGGCTGGAGTTCTACCGCAAGGGCGCCCACCCCGTCGCCGACGGCAGGGGCGTGCTTCCGAAAAGTCCCGGTGCGGGGAGCGCGCACGCGCCGAAGGCCCCGGTCGGACGTCCCGGCACGGGCGGCGCCGGCACGGGCGGTGGCGGCATCGTCATCGGCCCGCAGCCCAGCGGCAAGCCGTCTCCCCCGACCCCGCCGAGCGCCACCCCCTCTCCCACCCCCACACCCCCGGAGTCGGGAAGCCCGGACCCCAGCGGTTCGCCGATGCCCACCGACCCGGTCCCGGGCCCCAGTCCCACCGGCAGCGGTTCGGCGGAGCCGACACCCACCCCCGGCCCCACCACGGCACCGGACCCCACCACCACGCCCGACCCGGACCCCAGCACCTCGGCCCCGGACTGCACCCCGCCCTCCGGGGGCAGCGATCCCACGGAGACCCCGTCGGACGAGCCCTGCCCCACCCCCAGCGCCTGACGGGTCAGCCGGCGCCGAGCACCTCGGACAGGTCGTACCGCACCGCCTCCTCCAGTTGCGTGAAGGTGCAGCCGGCAGGGGTGCGGTCCGGCCGCCACCGCCGGAACTGGGCGGTGTGGCGGAAACGGTCGCCTTCCAGGTGGTCATACGCCACCTCGCAGACCCGCTCCGGCGCGAGAGCGGTCCAGGACGGGTCCTTCCTGCCCGGCCAGCGGCTCGGGGCGCCCGGCAGCCGGGCCCTCCCGTGCGCAGCCGCGTCGGCCCAGGCCGCCCACGGGTGTGCGGCGGGGTCGATGCGCAACGGGTCCAGCTCGTCCAGGAGTTCCGCGCGCCGTTTCATCGAGAAGGCGGCACACACGCCTACGTGCTGCAGCGTGCCCTGCGAGTCGTACAGCCCGAGCAACAGGGACCCGACCACCGGCCCGCTCCTGTGGGAGCGGTAGCCCGCCACCACGCAGTCGGCGGTCCGCTCGTGCTTGATCTTGTACATCACGCGCGCGTCCGGCTGGTACGGCAGATCGAGCGGTTTGGCGACCACCCCGTCGAGCCCCGCCCCCTCGTAGCGCTCGAACCACTCCCGCGCGCGTTCGGGGTCCGTGGTGGACGGGGCGAGATGGACCGGGGGCGAGGAGCCGGCCAGGGTCCTCTCCAGCACCGTCCGCCGTTCGGCCTGCGGGGTGGCCATCAGGGACGTGTCGTCCAGCGCGAGGATGTCGAAGGCCACGAAACCGGCCGGCGTCCGCTCGGACAGCATCCGCACCCGGGAACCGGCCGGATGGATGCGTTCGCTCAGCCGGCCGAAATCCAGCCGTCCCTCGTGCGGCAGGACGATCTCACCGTCGACCACACAGCGGGGCGGAAGGTTCTCCCGCACGGCGGTGACCACCTCGGGAAAGTAACGGGTGAGGGGTTTCCCCGTCCGGCTGCCGATCACCACCTCGTCGCCGTCCCGGTGCACGACCGCCCGGAATCCGTCCCACTTCGCCTCGTACTGCATACCGGGGGGAATGGCGGACACGGACTTGGCGAGCATCGGTTTCACAGGAGGCATCACCGGCAGGTCCATGGGCCGATTCTCGCGCACCGCACGGAGTGCGTCCTCCGATATGCGGCATATGCGGCCCCGTCCTACGGTGTCCGACATGGGAGCAGGAGCAGCGGTGGAGCTGGACGTGGGCGGACGGGCCGTACGGCTGTCCAACCCTGAGAAGGTGTACTTCCCGGAGAGGGGCCACACCAAGAAGGACGTGGCCGACTACTTCCGGGCCGTGGGACCCGGCATCCTCCGCGCCCTGCGCGGGCGGCCCACCACCTTGCAGCGCTTCGTCGACGGGATCGACGGTGACTTCTTCTACCAGAAGCGGGCACCGAAGAACCTTCCCGAATGGATCCCCACCGCCCGGATCGAGTTCCCCAGCGGCCGGCACGCCGACGAGATGTGCCCCACGGAACTGGGGGCCGTCCTCTGGGCGGTCAACCTCGGCACCCTGACCTTCCACCCCTGGCCGGTGCGCAGGACGGACACCGGCCACCCCGACGAACTGCGCATCGACCTCGACCCGCAGCCCGGCACCGATTACGCCGATGCGGTGAGAGCGGCCCACGAACTGCGCTCGGTCCTGGATGACCACGGACTGCGCGGATGGCCCAAGACCTCCGGCGGGCGAGGCATCCACGTCTTCGTCCCGCTCGTCCCGGAGTGGACGTTCACCCAGGTCAGGCGCTCCGCCATCGCAGTGGGGCGGGAACTGGAGCGCAGGATGCCGAGCCGGGTGACCACCGCCTGGTGGAAGGAGGAACGCGGCGAGCGGATCTTCTTCGACTACAACCAGACGGCCCGCGACCGCACGATGGCCTCCGCCTACTCCGTACGGCCGTTCCCGCACGCCCCGGTCTCCGCCCCCCTCCGCTGGGAGGAGATCGACGACGCCGAACCCCGCGACTTCGACCTCCGCACCATGCCCGGACGCTACGCCGAGGTGGGCGACCTGCACGCCGACATGGACGGCCACGCGTTCCGGCTCGACCAGTTGCTGGAGCTGGCGAGGCGCGACGAACAGGAGTACGGGCTCGGCGACCTGCCCTATCCGCCGGAGTACCCGAAGACTCCCGGCGAACCCAAGCGTGTGCAGCCCAGCCGTGCCCGGCACGAGGGGGGCGACGCATGAGCACCGACGACGGGACCAGGCCTCCCGCGCACGGGGCGCACGGCAGGCCCCCGACCCGGACGGAGAAGTGGGCGTCGTACAGACAGTCGCCGTACGTCCCCGCGTTCGTGCTGCTGTTCATCCTTGCCGCCGCGGCAGGGCTGTTCGCCGGGTCGTACACCTACACCATGGCCGATCCGACACCGCGCCGGATCCCCGCGGCGGTGGTCGGCGACGTCCAGGCGCGGGGCGGGGAGAAGTTCATCGCGGGGATGGAGAAGGCCCTCGACGCCTCTCTCCGGCTGCACCCGTACGCCACCCGCGCAGGGGCGCGCCGGGCGATGGAGGAGCAGAGGGTCTTCGTGACCCTGCGGCCGGGCGGACGCGGGGTGGCCATGGACATCGCCGGAGCAGCGGGGGCCACGGTCGCCCAACTGCTCGCCGAGACCGGGGCGGAGGTCGCGGAGGCCACCGGTGTCCCCGTGACGGTCACGGACGTCAAGCCGCTCCAGGAGGGCGACCCGCGCGGGCTGGCACTCTTCTACATCTCGCTCGCCGCCGTCATCATCGGATTCGTCGGAGCCATCCAGCTCAGCGTGCACGCGCGAGCGCTCAACCCGTTCGAGCGGATCCTCTTCACCCTCGCCTACGCCCTGCTCGGCGGTTTCGCGATCGCCGCGGTGGTGGACTGGCTGCTCGGTGCGCTTGATCTGCCGTTCGTCGAGTCCTGGCTGATCCTGTCCCTCACGATGTTCACCTCGGGCATGGTCTTCACCATGTTCAACACCCTCATGGGGCGCTGGGCGATGCTCCCGACCTGGGGGCTGATGGTGCTGCTGGGCAACCCCTCGTCCGGTGGCGCGGTGTCCTGGCCGCTGCTGCCGTCGGCGCTCGGCGAGATCGGACGCTGGCTGCCCCCCGGCGCCTCGGTCAACGCCCAGCACACCGCGGTCTACTACCAGGGACACCAGTACGCCTTTCCGTTCCTGGTCCTGGCGGCCTGGTCGCTGGTCTCGTGCACGGTCTTCTGGGTATGGCGCCACCGACACCCGGGAGGCCGTGACCGCATGCCTGAGCATGCCGCCACGGCCTCGTGAGTGTGCCTCGCTCCTTACAACTCCTGGATACGGACGTCGCGGTACGAGATCACGTCCGAGGTACCGTGGACCTGCAGCCCGATGTAGCCGGAGGCGTACCGCCGGCCGTCGGTGCCCGGGTCGTCACCCCGGGGCGGCTCGAAGAGCTGACCGCCGTTGTTGTCGAACTCGTTGATCAGGACACCGTTGCGGTAGACCGAATAGTGCTGGTCCACCACCCGGATCTCGTAGTCGTTCCAGGTGCCCTTGGGGGTGACCCCGGCGCCACCGAGCCCGACCCTGTCGAACCCGTAGACGGAACCGGTCTTGTAGATGTCGCCGTCGGGCCGGTCGTTGGCCTGGATCTCATGACCGTACTTGATGGCGACCCACTCCGGGCGGCTCTCCTCCGGGTGGTCGTGGACGTCGGGGAAGCGGACGAACACTCCGCCGTTGGCGTTGCCCGTCCCGGGGGCGTCGTCGCGCCACTGGAGCTTCAGCGAGAAGTCCCCGTACTGCCGGGCGGGGAACCACAGCATCCCCATGCCGTCCACCGTGGTGGAGCTGGTGATCGAACCCTCCTCCTCGTTCAGCCCGAACTGCCCGCCGCCGACGTGCTGCCACTTGGCGAGGGACTCGGCGGTGCCGTCGAAGAGCTTGCGGTAGCCCTCGTCCTGGCCCGGCTTGCCGATGCCGGACTGCTTGGCCGCCCGGTAGACCTTCTTGTGCTCCCGGGTGTCGAGGACCCCGTCGGTGAGCAGCTTGTCCAGGACCTTGTCGACGTGCTTGAGGAAGAGCGCGTGGGAGGACCAGTCCTTCTCGTCCTCGATGAGCTCGTTGACCGTGCAGCGGTTGCCGGTGAGCCGGTTGGGAACACCCGTGTCGACCGTGCCGACGATGACGGTGAGCCGTTCGTCGTGCTCAGGGCAGTTGGGGGCCGGTACACCGCCGCTCTCGGCGATGGTGAACGAGGTCTGCTTCGCCTCGGAGGTGTTGCCCGCCCTGTCCGTCGCCCGGTGGGCGAGGGTGTGGCGGCCGACGCGGTCGATGACGACGGCGGAGGAGTAGGCCAGGTACGGGCCGCCGTCGAGGGAGTACTCGATCTTGTCCACGCCCGAGTCCGAGTCGACGGCGGTGACCGTGGCCTCGGCGCTGGTGATGAACGCGCCGTCCGAATTCTTGTCGCCCGCCACCACCACGGAGGTCACCGGCGGGGTCTTGTCCTGCGACGGCGGTTCGACGACGGTGAAGCCGACGGACTTCTCCGCCGCCGTGTTGCCGGACCTGTCGGTGGCGCGGTAGCGGACGGTGTGGGTCCCCACCTCGTGCACCATCACCGGTGCGGTGTACGGCTGCCAGGCGCCGTCCGCCCCGAGCGCGTATTCGATGGTGTTGACGCCGGACCCGGTGTCGGACGCGGTCACCGTGACCGTGGCCATGCCGAGATAGGCACCCGCGTCGTCCTTCTCACCCGCCACGGTCGCCGAGGTCTCCGGCGGGGTCCCGTCATCCGTGGGCGGTGCGGCGACCGCGAAGCCGACGGACTTCTCCGCCGCCGTGTTGCCGGACCTGTCGGTGGCGCGGTAGCGGACGGTGTGGGTCCCCACCTCGTTCACCACGACGGGTGCGGTGTACGGCTGCCAGGCGCCGTCCGCCCCGAGCGCGTACTCGACGGTTCCGACGCCTGATCCCGCGTCGGTCGCCGCCACGGTCACGGATGCCTGGCCGATGTACGCGCCGTCGGCGTTCCTGTCACCGTCCACCGTCGCCGACGTCTCGGGAGCGGTGGTGTCCTCGCCGCCGCCTTCGGTCACGGTGAGAACGCCCTGCATCGAACCGTGGCCCGGAATGGTGCAGTGGTAGAAGTACTTTCCGGGGGTGAGGGTGACCTCGACGCTGTGCTTGCCGCCCGCGCTGTCACCGGGGTTGGCCAGGATGTTCACCTGGACGTCGCTGTTGTACTCCGGGTCCGAGACGCTGAACGTCAGCGTGTGCGGCATGCTCGTCGTGTTGCCCGTCGCCTCACTGTTCTCGAAGACGATGGTCGCGGCTCCGGCCACCGCGGTCTCGGGGGCCGTCAGATAGTGGTCGATGGGATCGCCGGCGGTCCAGGTGAGGACCTGGCCGGCCGCTGCCGCCGCCCGGTCGTCGTCGCGGCCGTACGCCGCGGTCGACGCCAGCCCCAGGACCATCAGGAACGAACCGAGCAGGGCGAGCCACCACCGGGCGGGCCCGTACCGCCGTCGCGCGAGGAGTGAAGGGTGTCTCACTGCGCTGCCGCCTTCCTGGCCAGGTCCGCGGCGGCCGGGGTCGGGCCGCCGCCCTTGTACGTCACGCGCCACAGCGCGGACTTGGAGTCGGAGGTGAAGAAGCCCCGCCCGTAGTCCAGGACGTAGAGCGATCCGTCCGGGGCGAACTTCCAGTCCATCAGGTTGCGGATGCCGTCCGCGCCGACCGGGATGATCTTCTTCAGCGACTCGGCGTGGGTGGGCAGGCCGCCCTTGCCGACCGTCTTCGGGTCGGTCAGCACGGCGTGACGCGGCTGGGTGTCGTCGTAGAAGTCACCGACGAACCACTTCCCGTCCCAGTACGCCGGCCACTTGGCCTCGCTCGTGCTCACCGCGTCGTAGCGGTAGACCGGGCCGTTCATCGTGGCCTGGCCGCCGCCCTTGAGCCAGGGCAGGAGCTCCTTCTGGTCCTCCACCTCGTAGCTCGGGACGCCGTCCGCGTCGCGCGGGTAGTCGACGCCGCCGCCCTGGGGCGAGTACCAGATGGTGTTGCCGGTCACCGGCGGCAGGTCGACCAGGCCGTCGTTGTTCGGCGACTCGTTCCTGGGAGCGTCGCAGTCGTACCAGCCGAGCGGCTCGGACGGGTCCGGCAGGTTGCGGTCCCGGTAGGGCTGCTTGTTGCCCATGCAGTACGGCCAGCCGTGGTTGCCGGCCTCGGTGATCGCCGCGAACGTGTCGTACTTGGCGGGACCCCAGGTGGTGCTGGGAGCACCCGCGTCGGGGCCGACCCAGCCCGCGTAGAGCGTGTCGGTCGACGTGTCGACGGAGATGCGGGCCGGGTTGCGCACACCCATCACATAGATCTCGCCACGGGTCTTGCCGCCGCCCTCGTCCGGCTCCTTGCCGGTGAAGAGGTTGCCCGCGGGCAGGGTGTAGGTACCGTCGTCCTCGGGGTGGATCCGCAGGATCTTGCCGTTGAGGTTGTTGGTGTTGCCCGCGGTGCGGCGGGCGTCCGCGAAGGACACGCCCTTGTAGTTCGGCCGCGGGTTGTTGCCCGAATAACCGTCGCTGAAGCCGGAGGAGTTGTTGTCACCGGTCGCGATGTAGAGGTTCTCCTTCGAGTCCCAGGCCATCCCGCCGCCCGCGTGGCAGCAGCTGTGGATCTGGACCGGCCAGTCCAGCAGCACCTTCTCGGACGCCAGGTCCAGCTTGTTCGTGGCGTGGTCGAAGGCGAAGCGCGAGACCTGGCGCACCGCCATCCGCTTGTCACGGTCGATCTTCGCGTGCGGGGTGTAGTGCAGATACACCCAGCCGTTCGTGGCGAAGTCCGGGTCCAGCTCGATGCCGAGCAGTCCCTCCTCCACCTTGACCAGCTCGTCGCCGCCGCCCTTGTTGCCGAAGACGCTCAGCTTTCCGGCGAGGGTGGCCTTCTTGGTGGAGGGGTCATACACATGGATCTCGCCCTCACCCCTGCCGACGTCCGGGTCGTTCCAGTCGGTGACCACCGGCACGCTGCTGTCCGTGCCGCCACGCCCGATGTAGAAGACCCGCCCGTCCTTCGCGGTCACCAGGCCGTGAGGTTCGCCGATCTGGTCGTTCTGCCCCGGCTGGTTGGGCTGGGTGAGCCGCTCGGCCGTGTAGTTGGAGTCGATGGTGGCCCTGCAGTCGGCCTGCGAGATGCGGCTCGTCCAGGCCAGCGCCCCGCGCAGATGATCCCTGAAGTCGGTCTCGGCGAAGCCGGCCGCCGTACCGCCCATGGCGGTGTAGAAGGAGCGGCCGCCGTCGTAGTCACGGCACCAGGAGACCGGGTGGTCCCAGCCGTTGGCGCTCTTCCCCGGCGTGTAGGTGAGCTCGCGGACACGGGCCACGGTGTGCACGTCGCCGGACGGGTTGTCCTTCCAGTTCAGCCACTTGTCCGGTCGCTTCCACTCCAGCGGGAGGTTCTTCGTCGCCGGGTGCTGCCGGTCGCCGATCTCCACGGTGGCGCGCTGGACGGCCGTCGGGCTGTCCGCCGCCGGACGCGCGCCCACCAGACCGGTGAACCAGTCGGAATACGGTTCGGCGCGGGCCGCGTCGTGGATGCCGAGGAATCCTCCTCCGGCCTCCATGTACGCCTCCAGACCCGCCTCCTGCTCCGGATCGAGCACATCGCCACCGCCGGTCAGGAAGACGACCGCGTTGAACTTGCCGAGCCTCCTGCCGTTGGTGAAGACCCCGGCGTCGTCGGTGGCGACGGTTTCGAAGCGTCCGGCCTCCGGGCCGCTGAGCCCGATCTTCTCGATGGCCGCGATGCCCGCGTCCACAGTGGGCGGCTCCTCGCCCGCCGAGGCGTGGAACACCAGCACCTTGACGTCGGCCCCGCCGGGAGGCGAGGGAAGAGACATCGTTGTCACCATCCGCTCCTTCAGCCCTGGCTCCGGATAGGGGCTGGCGGTGGCCGCGTTGCCGCCCAGCAGGGACGCGGTCAGAGCGCCTGCCGCCGCGGCCGCCGCGATGCCGCGGTGCGATCTGGACCTGTGATGTGGTGTGCGCTGCATGTGGTCACCCACCCCTCTTGGTCACTCCTCTGGTCACTTCACTCGTCACCGCGCCTTGGTGGTCACTGCGACAGCGCACGAAGCTAGACCTCTTTTCGTGACTCGCCAATAGGTATGGCAGCAATCGAACGAACTTTGTCCTGAGTGTGGATAAACCAACGGCCCCCGGCTACCGTGTGGGCCGTCCAGGGGAGCAGCACGTCAGTTTCCCTCTCGCAGTGGGGAGTTCGACATGGACCGAAGGACCTTCAGCCGCAGGATGCTGGTGGGCGGGGGAGTGGCGGCTGCCACCGGCGTGACATCGATGTCGCTCGGCGCGGTGCAGGCCGCCTCCGCGGAAAGCCCGGCGAGGACGGCACCCGCCGGAGGAGCTGTCCGCCATCTCAAGCTGTACGCCGAGAAACTGGCGGACGGTCAGCTCGGTTACGGCTTCGAGAAGGGCAAGGCGTCCATTCCCGGACCGCTCATCGAGATCACCGAGGGCGACACGCTGCACATCGAGTTCGAGAACACCACGGACGTCGACGCCAGCCTCCATGTCCACGGCGTCGACTACGACATCGCGAGCGACGGCACCCGGATGAACCGCAGTCATGTCGAACCCGGCGGCACCCGCACGTACACCTGGCGCACCCACAGACCTGGCCGCCGCAAGGACGGCACCTGGCAGGAGGGCAGCGCCGGTTACTGGCACTACCACGACCACGTCGTCGGCACGGACCACGGCACGGGCGGCATCCGCAAGGGCCTGTACGGGCCGCTCGTCGTACGCCGCAAGGGCGATGTCCTGCCCGACAGGACGATCACGATCGTCTTCAACGACATGACCATCAACAACAGGGCGGCCCACGAGAGTCCGAACTTCGAGGCCACCGTGGGCGACCGGGTCGAGGTCGTGATGATCACGCACGGTGAGTACTACCACACGTTCCACATCCATGGGCACCGCTGGGCGGACAACAGGACGGGCCTGCTCACCGGCCCCGACGACCCCAGCCGTGTGATCGACACGAAGATCTGCGGGCCCGCCGACTCCTTCGGCTTCCAGATCATCGCGGGAGAACAGGTGGGGGCCGGGGCATGGATGTACCACTGCCATGTCCAGAGTCACTCCGACATGGGGATGGCCGGTCTGCTGCTCGTCGCCAAGGCGGACGGCACCGTCCCGGGGTACGACCCGCCGCACCACGCGGCAGGCCCGGCCGGGACGCACGAGCACTGAGGCCGCACCGGCAGGACCTCGGCGGCGAGCCGCAGCCGTTCCTCCCCTGTCCTCCTGCGGTGCCGGTCGCGGTCGTGTCCGCGAGCCCGCCATGAGCGGCCTCGTCGTCGCATGACGCCGTGCCGCCCCGCACGGCGCGAACTGCGGGGGCCGGTGCCTGGTGCAAGACTCGGAGGAACGCGGCATCTCCCTGTCCTGCGAGACGGGCGGGACAACGGGCCTCGCTGAAGGAGCGCACCATGCTCGACCCAGTTTTCGTCACCGGCGCCCCCAACTGGATGGACCTCGGTACCCCGGACGTCGACGCGGCCACCACCTTCTACCACGGTCTCTTCGGCTGGGACCTGGTGCCCGGCGGGCCCGAGACCGGCGGCTACGGCATGTACCGGCTGCGGGGCAGGACCGTCGCAGGCGTGATGACCGTGCCGGAGGACCAGGGGAAGCCCGCCTGGACGGTCTACTTCCATACCCCCGACGCCGACGCCACCGCACGGACGGTCGAGAAGGCGGGCGGCACCGCCGCTTTCCCGCCGATGAACGTGCTGGACTACGGGCGCATGGGCGGTTTCACCGACAACACCGGCGCGTACTTCGGCGTCTGGCAGCCCGGGACGAACCCGGGCCTCGGCATGATCCTGGAAACCGGTTCGCTGATCTGGTCCGAGCTGTACACCCCGGACGTCCCCTCGGCAGCCGCCTTCTTCCACACGGTCTTCGGCTGGCAGACGGGTGAGATGGATTTCCCCGGTGGTTCGTACACGCTGGTGCGCCCCGCGGACAGCGACGACGACACCTCCTCCTTCGGGGGCCTCGTGCCCCTCGACCAGGTGCCCGGCGGGGCCGCCGCCGGGCCGCACTGGCTGCCTTATGTCGCCGTGGACGACACCGATGCCGCGGTGTCCGCGGCGAAGCGGCTGGGTGGCCGGACGACCATGGCCGCCACGGATGTGCCGGAGGTCGGCCGGATCGCCACCTTCACCGACCCGGCGGGTGCGGCCTTCGCGGTGATCCGGCCCGTTCCGATGCCCCAGGGCTGATCTGCGTGAAAGGGCCGGCCGGCGGGCGGGGCTCCCAGCCGGCCGGAGCGTTGACCGATCGTTGATCACTCGTTTATCGCGACCCGGCACCGTGTGCACCATGCCGATCAACACCATGACCGACGAGCTCGCCTGGCAGGAGACAGCGTTGTGTGCGCAGGCCGGGCCCGAATTCTTCTTCCCGGCGCCGGGCAGCTCCACCCGCGAGGCCAAACAGCTGTGCAACGCCTGCGAGGGCCGGGTGGCCTGCCTGGAGTACGCACTCACCCATGACGAGCGCTTCGGCGTCTGGGGCGGTCTCTCGGAGAAGGAGCGGGACCGGCTGCGCAGAGGCCGGTGCTGAAGCGGGGACGGGCGACCCCCGTCCCCGGCGGGTGAACCCGTCAGGTGCGCGCGGCGGGCGTTCCCGTCACGTGATCCGGAAGGTCTCGCCGTACACCTGCCACACCAGGGGCTTCCGCATGGCGAGATTGCCTTCACGCAGGAACACCCGCTGCGCCGTGTCGATCCGGGTCGTATCACGCTGCACCTTCCTGGCCTTGATCGCCGACCGGCTCTCGTCGAGGAAGGCATTCAGGTACGCCGTCTCGTCGCCGCCCTCCGCGGCCGTGTCCGCCGACCCCATCGCGGCGTCGCGGATGCCGTAGAAGCCGTTCGCCTCGACACCGGGCCCGTGCAGGACCATCGCGTCGTAGTAGATGAACTGCCCCAGAGTGCCGAGGCCGTCCGTCTTCGCCAGCCGGACCGCCGGTTCGAAGTACAGCCTGTCGCGCGTCGCGTCCTGGGCCTTCCGGAAGGCCGGGTCTTCCGCGGCCTCGCGCCAGGCGTCGGTGAAGCCGGGATCCAGACCCTCGTGCGAGTCGGTGCCGTCCACCGCGCGCAGGGCGGGGAGGAAAGGGGCGAGCGGATTGCCCGGATGCTGCTCGGTGTACGCCTCGACCAGCTGCAGCATGTCGTTCGTACCGGAGCAGAAGCCGACTATGCCCGCGGTGTAGCCGGTGCCGTCGCCGACGTCCTCGATCGCACCGTACTGGCTGCGCCAGTCCAGGGTGGACGCCTCCGCACTGGCCACCAGACGGGACGCGATCTCCTTCATCGCCGGTGCGGCGAGGCCGGGCGGCAGCGCGTCGGTCTCCTCTGCCTGCTCGTCGGCCTGTCCGACCGGCTCCGGCTCTGTCGAGCCGGTTTTCCCGGACCCGGCTGCCGGGACGACCGTGGGCGGCTCGGAGCCGTCACCGCTGAAGAGGATCGAAACGACGATGGCGATCGGTGCACCGAAAAGAACAAGACGCGTCACAGGTTTCACGGGCACAGAGTACGTTCCGTGAAGCAGTGCGGTAAGCCCGAAACGGAGGGGCGGCGCACGCGTCATGCGTGCGCCGCCCCTGTTCCGGCGGGTCGGGGAGCGGATCCCGAGCCCGCCGTTTCCAGCGGATCAGCCCTGGGCGGCCCGGGCGGCCACGCGGGCCTTGCGGGCGGCCAGCTTCTCGTCGAACTTCGACGCCTCGCTGTCCAGGCCGTTCATGTACAGCCCGAGCTCCTCCTGCGCCTTGAGGCCCTCCGGGCCGAGGCCGTCGATGTCGAGCACCTTCAGGTACCGCAGGACGGGCTGGAGCACGTCGTCGTGGTGGATGCGCATGTTGTAGATCTCGCCGATCGCCATCTGCGCGGCGGCACGCTCGAAGCCGGGCATGCCGTGTCCGGGCATCCGGAAGTTGACGACGACATCGCGCACGGACTGCATCGTGAGGTCCGGGGCGAGGTCGAAGGCGGCGCCCAGCAGGTTGCGGTAGAAGACCATGTGCAGGTTCTCGTCGGTCGCGATCCGGGCCAGCATCCGGTCGCAGACGGGGTCACCCGACTGGTGACCGGTGTTGCGGTGCGAGACGCGGGTCGCGAGCTCCTGGAAGGCGACATAGGCGACCGAGTGCAGCATGGAGTGGCGGTTGTCGGACTCGAAGCCCTCCGCCATGTGCGCCATGCGGAACTGCTCCAGCTTGTCCGGGTCCACGGCGCGCGAGGTGAGCAGGTAGTCACGCATCACGATGCCGTGCCGGCCCTCCTCCGCGGTCCAGCGGTGCACCCAGGTCCCCCAGGCGCCGTCGCGGCCGAAGAGCGAGGCGATCTCGTGGTGGTAGCTGGGGAGGTTGTCCTCGGTCAGCAGGTTCACGACGAGGGCGATGCGCCCGATGTCGGTGACCTTGGACTGGCCGGTCTCCCAGGCCTCGCCGTCCTCGAAGAGGCCGGGGAAGTTACGGCCGTCGGAGAACGGTACGTACTCGTGGGGCATCCAGTCCTTGGCGACCTTGAGATGGCGGTTGAGTTCCTTCTCCACCACCTCTTCCAGTGCGTACAGCAGCTGGGCGTCTGTCCACGCCTTCGAACTGCCGATATGGGGAGAGGTGAGGGTCACGGGGGCTCCTGGGGACGGGAGAATTACCTACGGCTTCGTAGGTTACGTGACCGTAGGTTAAGGCGGCGGTAAGGGCGTAGCCAAGTCCGCTCCCTGCGGCGTGTGCTCACCCGCAGTCATCCACGCAGGTCACAGGCGCCTTCCGGAGGGGTGAGTCAGCCCCCCGCCCTCGCGTCCGGCAGCTGCCCAGGAGCGATCTCCTGGAGTCCTTCCCCGTCCAGCAGCATCCACCGGGTGATCCCCAGCGACTTCAGGAACGGCGTGTCGTGGCTCGCCACGATCAGCGCCCCCTCGTACGACTCCAGTGCCGACGTCAGGCGGCGGACGCCGGACAGGTCGAGGCTGTTCGTCGGCTCGTCCAGCATCAGCAGCCGGGGGGCCGGCTCGGTGAGCAGCAGTGCCGCGAGTGTGGCCCGGAGACGCTCACCGCCCGAGAGGGCGGCGGCCGGGCGGTCCGCACGCGAGCCCTTGAAAAGGAAGTGCGCCAGCCTCGCCCGGATGCCGTTGTCGGTGGCGCCGGGCGCCACACGTGCGACGTTGCCCACCAGGGACAGCGCGTCGTCGAGGACATCGAGGCGCTGTGGCAGGAAGCCCACCGGCACCCGGGCGGCCGCCTCGCCCGAGACAGGATCCAGCTCGCCCGCGACCGTGCGCAGCAGCGTCGTCTTCCCCGCGCCGTTACGGCCGATCAGCGCGATCCGCTCCGGGCCGCGCAGCTCCCACTCGCCCCGTACCCGTGCCCCGTGGGCGAGCTCGAGATCGCGGAGCACCAGGACACCTCGGCCCGGATGCACCCGGGTGCCCGGCAGTTCGATCCGGATCGCCTCGTCGTCCCGTACCGCCCGGACCGCCTCGTCCAGGCGGTCCTCCGCGTCCGCCAGCCGCTCGGTGTGCATGACGCGGTGCTTGCCGGCCGACTCCTGAGCGGTCTGCTTGCGCTGGCCCATCACGGCCTTCGGCTCACGCTTGGTGTCCCACATCTTCTGCCCGTACCGCTTGCGCCGGGACAGCTTGATGTGCGCGTCGGCCAGTTCACGCTTCTGCCGCCGCACGTCGGCCTCCGCCGCACGCACCGCCCGTTCGGCCGCCTCCTGCTCCACGGCCAGCGCCTCCTCGTACGCGGACAGGCTGCCGCCGTACCAGGTGACCGCGCCGTCGCGGAGATCGGCGATCCGGTCCACGCGTTCCAGCAGCTCCCGGTCGTGACTGACCACGACCAGCACTCCCGTCCAGGCCTCGACGGCGTCGTACAGCCGCCTGCGGGCGTGCAGATCGAGGTTGTCGGTCGGCTCGTCCAGCAGCAGGACGGAAGGCCGTGCCAGCAGCAGGGCGGCCAGGCGCAGCAGCACGCACTCGCCGCCGGACATCTCGCCGATGGTCCGGTCGAGCCCGACACCGGCCAGGCCCAGCCGGCCGAGCACGGCGTGGACGCGTTCCTCGACGTCCCAGTCGTCCCCGACCACGGCGAAGTGCTCTTCGGCGGGATCGCCCGCCTCGATGGCGTGGAGCGCCACGCGCGTCCTGGCGACACCCAGCGCCTCGTCCACCCGCAGAGCGGTGTCCAGGACCAGGTCCTGCGGGAGGTGCCCGATGTCTCCGGACGTCGTGACGTGTCCGGCGGTCGGGGTGAGTTCCCCGGCGATCAACCGCAACAGGGTCGATTTACCGCAGCCGTTGAGCCCGACGAGCCCGGTCCGGCCCGGGCCCACGGCCAGCTGGAAACCGTCGAGGACCTCGCTGCCGTCGGGCCAGGCGAACGAGAGGGAGGAGCAGAGGACATGGGGGGTGGATGCGGGCACAAGGGCCTCCCGGTCGCGTCGGGAATCACGGAGAACGGCTCGGACACCGAGGTGGCACAGGGGCACGCGTGCCAGTCACGCGGCACGGTGTGCGGACACCTCAGACGTGGAGCAACGTCCTTCTCCGATCCGACGACAACAAGGACACGGGCGACGTTACGAACGGGGCCCGCCGCCGCGCAATCGAATTACGGCCGTCCTGCTGCCCGGGGCGGACACGCTCAGGAGGCCCCGCCCAGCAGATCGCTCAGATCGCCGTCCAGATCCATGAAGCGGTACTCGTCCCCCACCGGGACCAGTTCCTGCGCCCGTTCGAGGAAGCGGCGCAGCTCGGACGTCCGGACGTGCACCATCGCGACACCCTCCACGGCGTGGAACTCCAGCACCGTACGGTCGTACCCGAACGGCCGGACCCGGACGTCACCGGCACCCGCCGGTGCGTCCATGCCCGAGGCGAGCAGCTCACGGGAGAACTCCCAGGAGACCTCGGTGCCTTCGAGGGTCGCCGGAGCCGGGAACGCCATGCGGACGGCGAAAGGGTCCTTGCGGTCGTAGTGCAGAGTGGCGGGCAGGGTCTCCATACGCGGCGCTGACGCGACCATACGCGCCTGCACGGACTGCTCGATAACGCTGGACAAGACCTGCTCCCTCTCGCCTCGGACGAACGGTTCCCGGCACTGGAGTAGACGACGGAACGCCTTCATCCGTGCACCGGCGGGCGGCGTGAGCTGCGTCACCGCCCTGCCTCCTGCTGATCGACTGCCCCGTTTCACGTGAGGCACCCTGGACGCCCGGCCACCGGTGGGTTAGCCTCCACCGCCACGGCATCGCGGTCGGCGGCCACCACCGGGCGGACCAGGCGTCGCCGGACGCCGTGTCCGTCACCGGGAACGGCGGCCGCCCCGCCGCCGCCCTCCTGCCGGCCCGGCGTCGCCTGGCCGCCGCACAGCCGGTGGCCGGCGCTCGGCGTGGGGCCGGCCGGAACCGATGCCACCCACGACGGCGGGCGTACCTGGCGGACCGTGGACACCGGCTCCTACGACACGGTCGACCGTGTCCCGGACGGCGGCTGCCGGGCCGCGCGGCTGCGGTGACGGCGCACATGCGCCGTACAGGTGCTGCCGGCCGCCGGAGAAGCCGGATGAAGGGATCGTTCCGCTGTGACCGATGCTCACCACGAGGAAGTTCTGGCCCGGATCGCCGGGGGACTCGCCTACACCGAGTCGGAAGCGGCCTTTCCGGCCCCCCGGCGCCGTACGGAGCAGATCTTCGACTACAACCGGACGCCCCCGGGCGAGACGGAGAGACGCCGCTCGCTCCTCACCGGGATCTTCGGCTCGGTCGGTGGACGTACGGTGCTGCTGCCGCCGTTCCACGCGGCGTTCGGCAGCAACGTCCACATCGGCGACGACTTCTTCGGCAACGTCAACCTGACGTTCGTCGACGACGTGGACATCCGCATAGGCGACGACGTCATGATCGCTCCCAGCGTCACGCTGACCACGACGGGGCACCCGGTGCACCCCTCGCGGCGCGCTGACTTCGGGAGGTTCTCCGAGCCGGTCGTGATCGAGGACAAGGTGTGGATCGGCAGCAACGCGGTGGTCCTGCCCGGCGTCCGCATCGGATACGGGTCGGTCATCGGCGCCGGCAGTGTGGTCAGCCGCAGCATTCCCCCGATGACCGTCGCGTTCGGAACACCTTGCCGGGTGGTCCGCCCCATCACGGACGAGGACCTCGCCGAACGCACCGCCGGACACTGAAGCGCGGCCCGCGGGACGCCCGGCCGCAGGCCGCTCGCCCGGCGCGGCGCGGTTCCCGGACACGGGACGTGCGTCAGCCGGGCAGCTGCTGCCGGTACGGTGCGAGCGCGTCCGAGGTCTTCGTCGCGAGGAACTCCGTGATCCGGTAGGCGCACACCCCGTGCGCCGCGAAGGGGTCGGAGGCCGCGATCCTCTCGATCTCGGCACGGTCGTCGCCCACGGCCAGGATCACACCGCCGTCGCGGGGGTTCTTGCGCCCGGAAGCGATGAACACCCCGGCCGCGTACTGCGCGTCCAGCCAGGTGATGTGCTCCGTCATGAGGGCGTCGACGCGCTCGACCGGTGCGGTGTAGGTCAACTCGAGTACGAACATGACCGCCAGGCTACCGGGCTGCCTAGACTGGCCCGTCGTGACGACTTTCCGGATGCCCGCCGACGAAGCCGAAGCCCGTGCCGTCCAGGACGCGTTGCGCGCACGGGTGGTGCTGGACGAGCCCGGGCCGCCGCCCGGGACCGGCCGGGTCACCGGAGTCGACGTCGCCTACGACGACGAGAGGGACCTCGTCGTCGCGGCGGCCGTCGTCCTGGACCCGGTGACCCTCGAGGTGGTCGCCGAGTCCACCGCCGACGGCCGTGTGACGTTTCCGTACGTCCCCGGGCTGCTCGCCTTCCGCGAGCTCCCGGCCGTCCTGGCCGCGCTGGAGGGCCTGCCGGTGGACCCGGGGCTCGTCGTCTGCGACGGCTACGGGCGGGCGCACCCGCGCAGGTTCGGGCTCGCCAGCCACCTCGGCGTGCTCACCGGCCTGCCGGTCATCGGCGTCGCGAAGAACCCCTTCACCTTCCGCTACGAGCAGCCGGGACCCCGGCGTGGTGACTTCACCCCGCTGATGGACGGCGACGAGGAAGTGGGCCGGGCCCTGCGCACGCAGGACGACACCAAGCCCGTCTTCGTCTCCGTCGGGCACCGCACCGGTCTGGACGACGCGTGTGCCCACACGCTCGCGCTGGCCCGCGACTTCCGTCAGCCGGAGACCACGCGCAGGGCGGACGCCCTCTGCCGGTCCGCACTCAAGGAAGTGATCGGCTGAGCGAGAACGCCCGCCCGGGAACCTGTTGCCGACTGAGTACATATACGGATGTTGTTTGTCGAACATCAGGGGCAGGCTGGTATGCATGATCGACCACCACGCACCTCAGATGAGCACCGGAACCGTACGTCTCTCCCAGCGCGGCGTGGCCGTGGGCATGACCCTGGGCGTCCTCGCGGGCGCGGGCTGGACCGTGTCCATGGTCGTCACACTGGCGTCCTGGATGCTCTGACCGACCGGGTGCGCGCGCCTTCCGGGCTCAGCGCACCGCCGCGACCCGGAAGCGGAGCCCGGCCGTCTGCAGCCGCTCCAGCAGCGCATCGCCCATCGCCATGGCCGTGGTGACCTGACCCGACGTCGCCGGCAGGTCGTCGAAGGCGAGCGCGAGAGTCGCTTCGGCCAGCATCTTCGCCGTCTCGTCGTAACCCGGGTCGCCGCCCGACACCTCCGTCCAGACCTCCCGGCCGCCGCCCTCCCCGATGAAGCGGACCGTGAACCAGCTGCGCTTCCTGCGCTGTTCGCCGGGGCCCGTGCCCGGTTCGACCCGGGCCGACAGCCAGCGCCGCGCGGCGGGGACCTGGGCGGCTCCCGCGAGCAGGACCGCCGCCGCCGTTCCGCCGAGCGCCACCGGCAGGTGCTTCACCGAGGCGAAGTGCCGGTAGCGGAAGTCGGGGCCGTAGCGTTCCAGCCCCCGGGCGGACCGCTCCACGACCCGGGGGTCCAGGGTCGGCAGCGGCAGGGCCCAGGTGCCGGTCTGCGGGCTGAAGTGCGGTGTGCCCTGCGGGGCGCGGGCCCGGCGGCCGACCTGGCGCGGCTCGTGCAGGCGCCGTTCCCGCGCGGCCCGCGCCGTCTGACGGCCGCGGCCCATCGCGGTGAGCGCCGAGGCGAAGGTGCCGCCGGAGAAGACCGCGTCGGTGCGGACGTAGCCGTCGACCGTCAGCGGGACGCCCTCGGGCAGCTGCTGGACGGTGAAGAAGGCACCGAGGTCGTGCGGTACGGAGTCGAAACCGCAGGCGTGCACGAGGCGGGACCCGGTCTCACGCGCCCGGCCGTCATGGTCCAGGTACATCCGGTCGACGAACTCCGCCTCCCCGGTGAGGTCGGTGTAGTCGGTCCCGGCCTCCGCGCAGGCGGCGACCAGCTTCCCGCCGTACCAGACGTACGGTCCGACCGTCGACGCCACCACGTGCGAGGACTCGGCGAGTTCGCGCAGGCTGCCGGCATCGTCCGAATCGGCCGTCACCAGGGGCAGGTCCGCGCAGTGCGGGTGGCGCGCGGCCAGACGCCCGCGCAGCTGCTCCAGCTTGTCGCGGTCGCGGCCTGCCAGGGCCCAACGGCAGCCTTCGGGGGCGTGTGCGGCGAGGTATGCGGCCGTGAGGGCCCCCACGAAGCCGGTGGCTCCGAAAAGGACGACGTCATAAGGGCGTTCTGCCCCACTCTGCCTGTTCATGCGTGCCTCCGCAGGGGCCGGCGCCGATGTAGCAGGCAGAGGTTAGCGGAGGTGTTCGTGGTGCCGCACGGCCGGGCGGGCTCCGGTGCGAGAGGCTCCGGGGAAAGTGCTAAGCGCTTGCTCGCCCAAAAGGGTTGTGCGGAGCGTGGTCCATTCTTAGCATCATCGATGTTACATCAGTTGTGTCACACCGCTGGGGGCTTGATGGCAACGACAGGGCGCGGGCCTCAGGGCCCGCTGACCGGGGTGCGCGTCGTCGAACTGGCGGGCATCGGCCCGGGGCCGTTCGCCGCGATGCTCCTCGCCGACCTCGGCGCCGATGTGGTGCGCGTGGACCGGCCCGGCGGCTCGGTGATCGGCATCGAGCCCGCCTTCGACCTCACCAACCGCAACAAGCGATCGGTCCTCGTCGATCTGAAGGGTGAGGACGGAGCCGGGCAGGTCCTCGATCTCGTCGAGCGCGCCGACGTCCTGATCGAGGGCTACCGGCCGGGCGTCGCCGAGCGTCTCGGTGTGGGCCCCGACGCCTGCCTGGAACGCAATCCCCGGCTCGTCTACGGGCGGATGACCGGCTGGGGCCAGGACGGACCGCTGGCCGAGCGGGCGGGACACGACATCGGCTACATCGCCCTCAGCGGCGCCCTGTCCATGATCGGGAGACCCGGCGAACCGCCCGCGGTGCCCGCCAATCTGGTCGGAGACTACGCGGGCGGCTCGCTCTACCTCGTCGTCGGCGTGCTCGCCGCCCTCCAGCACGCCCGTACGCCCGGGGGGACCGGGCAGGTCGTCGACGCCGCCATTGTCGACGGCGCGGCCCATCTCGCCACGATGATCCACGGGATGCTGGCGGCCGGCAGCTGGCAGGACCGGCGTGGCTCCAACCTCCTCGACGGCGGCTGCCCCTTCTACGGCTCCTACGAGACCTCCGACGGCCGGTACATGGCGGTCGGGGCCCTGGAGCCCCGCTTCTACGGGGAGTTCGCCGAGCTCCTCGGACTCGGGGACGAGGCCCCCGACCGCAATGACTTCGGACGCTGGGAGGAACTGCGCACCCTGGTCGCCGACCGCTTCAGCACCCGCACGCGCGCCGAGTGGACCGAGATCTTCGAGGGGACGGACGCCTGCGTGGCCCCCGTCCTCTCGCTCCGTGAGGCGCCCCGCCACCCCCACCTCGCCGCCCGCTCCACCTTCGTGGAGCACAGCGGCCTCACCCAGCCCGCACCCGCACCCCGCTTCTCGGCGACGCCCGTCTCCGTACGCAGCGGGCCCGCGCTGCCCGGGGCCGACACCGAGGCGGTCGCCGCGGACTGGGAGCTGCCGGGCCTGCTGACCACCGGGAAGGAAACGACCGGCTGATGGAACTCTCCCTGCCGCTGGACTACGCGGGCGACCCCCGTGCCGCCTGCGACGAGGCCGCGGCACTGGAGGCCGCCGGACTCGACGCCGTCTGGGTCGCCGAGGCGTACGGCTTCGACTCGCCCACCCTCATGGGCTACCTCGCCGCCCGCACCGAGCGCCTGAAGACAGGTGCGGCGATCCTCAACGTCTACTCCCGTACCCCCTCCCTCATCGCCCAGACCGGCGCCGGACTCGACGCCGTGTCGGGCGGCCGTGCCCTCCTCGGACTCGGCGCCCCGGGCCCGCAGGTCGTGGAGGGCTGGCACGGCAAGCCCTACGACAGACCGCTCGGCCGGACCCGCGAGACCGTCGAACTCTGCCGCCGGATCTGGCGCCGCGAGGTCATCGACCACCACGGCATCACCGACATGCCCCTGCCGAAGGAGAAGGGCGGCGAGCTCGGCAAGCCGCTGAAGATCCTCACCAGGCCGGTGCGCGAGACCGTCCCCCTCTACGTCGCCTCGCTCGGCCCCGCCGACGTCCGCCTGACCGCCGAGATCGCCGACGGCTGGCTGCCCGCCCTCTACATCCCGGAGAAGGCCCAGCAGGTCTGGGGCACGGCACTGGCCGAGGGCACCGCGAAACGCGACCCTGCGCTCGGCCCCCTGCAGACCGTCGCGGGCGGCCTGCTGGCCATCGGCGACGACGCGGCCGCCGCCCGGGACCTCGCACGCCCGCAGATCGCGCTGTACGTCGGGGGCATGGGCGCGCCCGGCAAGAACTTCTACAACGACCTCGCCGTCGCCTACGGCTACGAGAAGGAGGCCGCCACCATCCAGGAGCTCTACCTCTCCGGGAAGAAGGAGGAGGCCGAGGCCGCCGTCCCGGACGAGTTCTGCGAGCTCATGACCCTCTGCGGCCCCGAAGGCTACGTACGCGACCGCATCGAGGCCTTCCGCGAGGCCGGGGTCACCATGCTCAACGTCACGCCCGTCGGCCCCGAGCCGGCCCGCCTGATCTCCACCGTCAAGAACTGGCTCCAGGGGGCTTGAAGTGCAGCGGCAGATCTTCACCGAAGAGCACGACGCGTTCCGCGAGACCGTCCGCACCTTCCTCGCCAAGGAGGTCCTCCCGCACTACGAGCAGTGGGAGAAGGACGGCATCGTCTCCCGCGGGGCGTGGCTCGCGGCCGGCCGTCAGGGGCTGCTCGGCCTCGCCGTCCCCGAGGAGTACGGGGGCGGCGGCAACCCGGACTTCCGCTACAGCGCCGTACTGGCCGAGGAGTTCACCCGGGCCGGGGCGCCCGGGCTGGCGCTCGGCCTGCACAACGACATCATCGGCCCCTATCTCACCGGTCTCGCCACCGAGGAGCAGAAGCGGCGCTGGCTGCCCGGCTTCTGCAGCGGCGAGACCATCACCGCCATCGCCATGACGGAACCCGGCGCGGGCTCCGACCTCCAGGGCATCCGCACGAGCGCCGAGGACAGGGGCGACCACTGGCTCCTCAACGGCTCCAAGACCTTCATCTCCAACGGCATCCTCGCCGACCTGGTGATCGTCGTGGCCAGGACCTCGCCCGAGGGCGGCGCGAAGGGCCTCTCGCTGCTCGTCGTCGAGCGCGGCGCCGAGGGTTTCGAGCGGGGCCGTAACCTCGACAAGATCGGTCAGAAGTCCCAGGACACCGCCGAACTGTTCTTCGACGACGTACGCGTCCCCAAGGAGAACCTCCTCGGTGAGCTCGACGGTGCGTTCATCCACCTGATGACCAACCTGGCCCAGGAGCGCATGGGCATAGCGGTCGCCGGGATCGCCGCCGCCGAACACCTCCTGGAGATCACCACCCGTTACGTCAAGGAGCGCGAAGCCTTCGGGCGCCCGCTCTCCAAGCTCCAGCACATCCGGTTCGAGATCGCCGAGATGGCCACGGAGTGCGCCGTCACCCGCGCCTTCCTCGACCGGTGCATCGTCGACCACTCCGAGGGGACGCTCGACGCCGTCCACGCCTCGATGGCCAAGTGGTGGGCCACCGAGCTGCAGAAGCGCGTCGCCGACCGATGCCTCCAGCTCCACGGTGGCTACGGCTACATGGCGGAGTACCGGGTCGCCAAGGCATTCACCGACGGCCGCATCCAGACCATCTACGGCGGCACGACCGAGATCATGAAGGAGATCATCGGCCGCTCGCTGCTCTCCTGACATCCCCGCCCAGCCCCGACCCCGAAAGGCAGCTGCCTTGAGTACCGAAGCATTCGTCTACGACGCGATCCGCACCCCGCGCGGCCGCGGCAAGGCCAACGGCGCCCTGCACGGCACCAAGCCGATCGACCTCGTCGTCGGCCTCATCCACGAGATCCGTGACCGGTTCCCCGGCCTCGACCCCGCGGCCGTCGACGACATCGTCCTCGGCGTCGTCAGCCCGCTCGGTGACCAGGGCTCCGACATCGCCCGGATCGCCGCGATCGCCGCAGGCCTCCCGGACTCCGTCGCCGGCGTACAGGAGAACCGCTTCTGTGCCTCCGGCCTGGAGGCCGTCAACCTGGCTGCGGCCAAGGTGCGTTCGGGCTGGGAGGACCTCGTCCTGGCCGGTGGCGTCGAGTCGATGTCGAGGGTCCCCATGGGCTCCGACGGCGGCGCCTGGGCCATGGACCCGATGACCAGCTTCGAGACCGGTTTCGCCCCGCAGGGCATCGGGGCCGACCTCATCGCCACCATCGAGGGCTTCTCACGCCGGGACGTCGACGAGTACGCCGCCCTGTCCCAGGAGCGCGCCGCGATCGCCTGGAAGGAGGAGCGCTTCGCCCGCTCCGTCGTCCCCGTCAGGGACCGCAACGGTCTGCTCGTCCTCGACCACGACGAGCACATGCGCCCCGGCACCACCGCCGACTCGCTCGCCTCCCTCAAGCCCTCGTTCGCCGCGATCGGCGAGATGGGCGGCTTCGACGCCGTGGCCCTCCAGAAGTACCACTGGGTCGAGAAGATCGACCACGTCCACCACGCGGGCAACTCCTCCGGGATCGTCGACGGCGCCGCCCTCGTCGCGATCGGCTCGAAGGAGACCGGCGAGCGCTACGGTCTCACCCCGCGCGCCCGGATCGTCTCCGCCGCGGTATCCGGTTCCGAGCCGACCATCATGCTCACCGGGCCCGCCCCCGCCACCCGCAAGGCGCTGGCCAAGGCAGGACTCACCATCGACGACATCGACCTCGTGGAGATCAACGAGGCCTTCGCCGGAGTCGTCCTGCGCTTCGCCCGGGACATGGGCCTGAGCCTCGACAAGGTCAACGTCAACGGCGGTGCCATCGCACTCGGCCACCCGCTCGGTGCGACCGGCGCGATGATCCTCGGCACGCTCATCGACGAACTGGAGCGGCAGGACAAGCGCTACGGCCTCGCCACCCTCTGCGTCGGCGGCGGCATGGGCATCGCCACCGTCGTCGAGCGTCTCTGACCGTCCCCGGCCCCTCTGCCTACGGAGAAACAGCAATGACCGAGAGCACGACCATCCGCTGGGAACAGGACGAGACCGGCGTCGTCACCCTCGTACTCGACGACCCGAACCAGTCCGCCAACACGATGAACCAGGGCTTCAAGGAGTCCATCGCGGCCGTCGCCGAGCGCGCCGAGGCCGAGAAGGACTCCATCCGGGGCATCATCTACACCTCCGCCAAGAAGACCTTCTTCGCGGGTGGTGACCTCAAGGACATGATCAAGATCGGTCCCGAGAACGCCCAGCAGGCGTTCGACGCCGGAACCGCCATCAAGAAGTCCCTCCGTACCATCGAGACCCTCGGCAAGCCGGTCGTCGCCGCCATCAACGGCGCGGCCCTCGGCGGCGGTTACGAGATCGCACTCGCCGCCCACCACCGCATCGCCCTGGACACCCCCGGCTCCCGGATCGGTCTGCCCGAGGTCACGCTCGGTCTGCTGCCCGCCGGTGGCGGAGTCACTCGCACCGTACGGCTGATGGGCATCGCCGACGCCCTGCTGAAGGTCCTCCTCCAGGGCACTCAGTACACTCCGCGGCGGGCGCTGGAGAACGGTCTCGTCCACGAGGTCGCCGGAACCCGTGAGGAGATGCTCGCCAAGGCGCGGGCCTTCATCGACGCCCACCCCGAGTCGCAGCAGCCCTGGGACGTCAAGGGTTACCGGATCCCGGGCGGGACCCCCTCGAACCCGAAGTTCGCGGTCAACCTGCCGGCCTTCCCGGCCAACCTGAAGAAGCAGCTCGCGGGCGCGCCGATGCCCGCCCCACGCAACATCATGGCCGCGGCGGTCGAGGGTTCGCAGGTGGACTTCGAGACCGCGCAGACCATCGAGGCTCGCTACTTCACCGAGCTGGTCACCGGCCAGGTCGCGAAGAACATGATCCAGGCGTTCTTCTTCGACCTCCAGGCCGTCAACTCCGGCGCCAGCCGCCCGGCGGGCGTGCAGGAGCGCCAGGTCCGCAAGGTCGCCGTCCTGGGGGCCGGGATGATGGGTGCGGGCATCGCCTACTCCTGCGCCCGCGCGGGTATCGACGTCGTCCTCAAGGACGTCTCCACCGAGGCCGCGGCCAAGGGCAAGGCGTACAGCGAGAAGCTCCTCACCAAGGCGCTCTCCAGGGGCCGTACCACCGAGGCGCAGCGGGACGAGCTGCTGGCACGTATCACTCCGACCGGAGACGTGGCCGACCTCGCGGGCTGTGACGCCGTGATCGAGGCGGTCTTCGAGGACACCGCGCTCAAGCACAAGGTGTTCCAGGAGATCCAGGACGTCATCGCCCCCGACGCGCTGCTCTGCTCCAACACCTCGACGCTGCCCATCACCGTGCTCGCCGAAGGCGTGAGCAGGCCGGCGGACTTCATCGGGCTGCACTTCTTCTCGCCCGTCGACAAGATGCCGCTCGTCGAGATCATCAAGGGCGAGAAGACCGGCGACGAGGCCCTGGCGCGCGCCTTCGACCTGGTCCGCCGGATCAGGAAGACCCCGATCGTCGTCAACGACTCGCGCGGCTTCTTCACCTCACGCGTCATCGGCCACTTCATCAACGAGGGCGTCGCGATGGTCGGCGAGGGTGTGGAACCCGCATCGGTCGAACAGGCGGCGGCGCAGGCCGGTTACCCGGCCAAGGTGCTCTCCCTCATGGACGAGCTGACGCTCACCCTGCCCCGCAGGATCCGCGACGAGACCCGGCGCGCCGTCGAGGAAGCGGGCGGCACCTGGGCCACGCACCCCGCGGACGAGGTCGTCGACCGGATGGTCGACGAGTTCGGGCGGCCCGGGCGCAGCGGGGGAGCGGGCTTCTACGAGTACGGCGAGGACGGCAGGCGGGGAGCCCTCTGGCCGGGTCTTCGCGAGCACTTCACGCGACGGGGCACCGAGATCCCGTTCGAGGACATGAAGGAGCGGATGCTCTTCTCCGAGGCCCTGGACAGCGTCCGCTGCCTGGAGGAGAACGTCCTCATGACCGTCGCCGACGCGAACATCGGCTCGATCATGGGCATCGGGTTCCCCGCCTGGACCGGTGGTGTGCTCCAGTACATCAACGGTTACGAAGGCGGTCTCCCCGGTTTCGTGGCGCGGGCCCGGCAGCTCGCGGAGCGCTACGGCGACCGCTTCCTGCCGTCGCCGCTGCTCGTGGAGAAGGCCGCCAGGGGCGAGACCTTCCACGACTGACGCCCCCCGCGGGCCGTGTTCACTCCTCCTTCGCGGTGAACGCGGCCCGCAGCTCCTCCTTCAGCGACCGCTGGAAGGCCGTCAGCAGCGCCTGGAGCACCATCGGCTGCATATGGGCCGACAGGGACTTCATCGCCTTCACGTGTTCCGGGTCCGACTCCCGCTCCCGGTAGGGGTTCCACACCTCGTCGCGGAACAGCCGGGTCAGCTCGTGGGCGGCCGAGCGGGTGTGCTCCAGCAGGACCGTGCGCGCGGCCAGGATCGTCTCGTGAGCGATGGGTACGTCCAGAAGCTCCACTCCGAGCCGCAGCAGGCCGAGATCCACGCTGAGAGGCCCCCCGGGTGTCCGGGGGGGCTCCAGCACCCCCATGGCCGCCAGCCGGTCCACGTCCTGCGCGCCGAGGGGCCTGCCCGCCCGTCGCTCCAGCTCGGCGCGCTCCATCTCCTCGGCCGAGTCCGGTGCCCAGGACGCCACCAGGGCACGGTGGATCGCCAGGTCCTGCGCGCTCAGGTCGGGCGGCAGTTGCTGGAGGTAGCGTTCGATGGCCGCCAGCGTCATGCCCTGGCGCTGGAGTTCTTCGATGAGGGCCAGCCGGGACAGGTGGTCGGGGCCGTAGTGCCCGACGCGCCGGGGCCCGATCACCGGAGGCGGCAGCAGGCCTCTGGTGCTGTAGAAACGCACGGTGCGCACCGTGACCCCCGCACGCGCCGCCAGTTCGTCGACGGTCAGCGTCGGTTCGTCCGTCCCGGTCGCCATGTCCACTCCTTGTCACGGGCAGACCCGTACTGAGGGGTCTGGGCGGATCAGATGCAACAGTATTGCTGTCGCACCACAGTTGTGAAAGTGTCCGCTCTGACGGCCTCCCTGGGTTCCGAAGGCCGCTGTGGACGGCTCCGCTCGCCCTCGGCGCGGCGACGGCACCGGTCCGGGCGGCGGCCGGCGGGATCACGGGCGACCCGGCCGCCCACCCCGAGGTGCACGAGGAGGTCGCGCGCCGTCGAGACCGCCGGCGCCCGGCTGAACCGCACCGGACAGATCAAGCGCTACCGGCTGCTGACGCGGGAGCGGAGGCCGGCGAGCTGACTCCTTCCCCGAAGCTCCGCCGCAGGGTGAACCGCGATCAGTCCGCTGGGGTACTCGACGTGCTGTACGAGGAGGACGGGTCCTGAGCCACCACCGCCGGTAGCCGCTCACGAGCCCCGATGTCAGTGGCGGCCCGTACGGTGAGGGCATGCCGGGGATCACATGCGTGCGGGGGGACGCCCGTGCCCCGGGGCACGGGCGTCGAGCCGACCGTGCGCTGCCGCAACGACCCGGGCGGGTGGGGCGAGGGTGTCGTCCTGGCCCTGTGCCGCCGCTGGACCGGGCCGGAGCCGCGTACCGCCGCTGGCACCGCGAGCGCCCGGGCAGCGGCTCCGGGCGGGGAGCCGCGCAGTTCGTCCAGGTCGAGCCGTACATCTGGGTGGCGAACGTGGCGGGCCGGCGGGGGATACGCACCGGCAGCAAGAAAGCACCGGTGCGGTACGAGGCGATCGACGCCGGGCCGGACCGGGTGGCCGCCGAGGTCACGGAGCTGGGGGCCTCCGTCCACATGCCGCGGATCGGCCGCGGGCTGGCCGGCGGCACCTGGCCCGGGCCCCTCGTCACCGGCCGGCTGGTGAGCCGCGGTATCGACGTCACGATGTACGACTTCGGCGGCTGAGTGCCCTGCCCGCGGCGGACGCCCGCCGCCCGGTGAGACCCCCCAGGGAGGCGTTACAAAGAAGCGGACGAGGTAACACTGTTGCGTTGTCGATATGGTTGAGTGGTGACAACGGACGGGGAGGGCCCATGGCGGCACCGGGTGGCAACGAGACACTGCTGGCCAGGGCGCTCGGCGAGACACTGCCGTCCGATGCGCTGAGCGAACAGATCCTGGACGCGGCGCGTGAGCAGTTCATGACCTTCGGGCTGCGCCGCTCGACCGTCGACGACGTGGCCAAGCGCGCCAAGGTCTCGCGGGTCACCGTCTACCGCCGCATCGGCAACAAGGACAGCCTGGTCTCCGCCTGCCTGCTGCGGGAGTACCGCAGATTCGTCGTGGACGTGGACGAGGCGGTGGCCGCACTGCCCACCATGGAGGACCGGCTCGTCGCCGGCTTCGTGGCCGTCCTCAAACACATTCGTCAACACCCGCTGGTGGGCGGGCTGCTGAAGCTGGAGCCGGAGATCATGCTCCCCTTCCTCACCCTGGAGAGCGGACCCGCCTTCCTCGCGATGCGCGGATATCTGGCCGACCGGCTCCGGCGTGCCCAGCGCGCCGAGGGAAGGCCGGAGACGGACCCGACCCCGGTCGCCGAACTGATGGTGCGGATCACCGTCTCCTTCCTCCTCAATCCGGTGAGCTGCTTCGAGCTGGACGACGACGAGCAGGTGCGTGCCTTCGCCCGTGGTTATCTGGTGCCGTTGCTCAGCGCCGGGTGACCCTCCTCGGAACCGGGCATGCGGCTTCCTGCCCGGTCCGGCCGCCCGGGCGGGCCGTCTCCCGCGGCATCGAGAGCGGCATCAGGTCCACCGCCGGCGCGGACCGCCGTACGGTGACCGAGTGCGGCGCGACGAGGCCCGCAGCCCTTCCGCGCCGTGGGTCCGCCCGTACCCCGCCTCGCCCGCACCACTGAGCGGGCGTCGTGCACCGGCTTCCCGGTCTCGGCGGCGATCACCTCGGCGAACTCGTCGGCCCGGCCGTCTCGCGCTTCCACCGCGGCACGGCGTTCCCGCCGGCCGGACGCGGCCCAGCTCCGGCCGGCGCCCCGGGCCACCGCGGCACGGATGCCCTCGATGCCGTGCACCGCACGGTCCCGGGCGTCATGTCTTCTCCACGGGCAGGGGCTCCAGAGGACGGCTCTGCGCCCAGTGCGGACCGAGGTCGTCGAGCTGGTATCCGAAGGGGTAACTGCGCGGCCGAGGGCTGGAGGGCAGCCACCGGGGCCGGGCGGGCAACAGGCGTACACCGCGTGACCGGGCGCGTACCAGACGTGTGGCCGCCGCGCGCACCCACCGGGGCTGGGCCGGGAAACCCAGCGCCGCCAGTAACGGCTCGTCCAGGAGGGCCAGCGAGAACCTGGCCACCAGAGGACGCAGCGGGGCCGGGTACCAGGCGGCCATGACCCGGAAGGTGGCATTGGCGACCCGGCGGTTCGCGGGATCGTACGCGAACATCCGGTCCTCGTAGGAGTCGAGCAGTTTCTCGAAGCCCTCGTACGTGCCGGGAGCTCCCTCGATGCCCATCATGGCGGCCATTCGCCGCCCCGCCTCGGCCAGCGCTCCCGTCTCCTGCGCGCACAGGGGCCGCCACCCGAACCGGTCGATCCAGCGTTTGGGGCCGACGACCGTGGTCGCCAGCACGTAGAGATAGTCCTCGTTCGGGATGCGGTACCTGCCGTGGATCCGGTTGAGATGGCGGGCCGCGGCCCGGGCACGCTCCGAATCGAAACCGTCCGCCGCCATCTCGTACCCGAACAGGACGGTGTCGTCGTAGCGCTTCTGACCGTTGCGCTCGAACTCCTGTGTGCGATCGAGCAGTACGGAGATCCTGGGGACGCCGTAGTCGCGCAGGAAGGCGACGCTGATGCCCTGCCGGTAGTCCCACGGGAATTCGTACTGAGACATCAGCCGGAGTATCTCGGCGCAGTCGCCGACGGGGTCCAGCCGGCGGATCTCGCGCAGTCGGGTGTAGCGGCCCATGGTCTGCACCTCCTTCGGGGATACGGCCCGTTCGGGTACGGGTCCCGCGGTGGGGCCGGTACGGCGGCGTTCCG
This sequence comes from Streptomyces sp. NPDC014623, assembly GCF_043088245.1. Lineage (NCBI taxonomy): Bacteria > Bacillati > Actinomycetota > Actinomycetes > Kitasatosporales > Streptomycetaceae > Streptomyces > Streptomyces sp. NPDC014623. Next base: position 70,969 of record NZ_JBIBZU010000012.1, read on the forward strand.
GGTGCCGACACGGACCCGGGACACCTCGACGGACTTCGCGGCGGGCCGTCTGCCGCTCATCCCGAGAGTCAAAGTTACAAACACTATTGACTTGTTTCACAAGGTGCGTCAACACCGCTGACACAGATGGAAGGAGACGCCCCGCACGGAGGAGAGGAGGGAGGCGTACCGGAGCTGCCCCGCTGGTCGCCGGAACGCTCGCGCTCGCATACTGGAGCACTACGGGCCCGGCACCGGTCCGAGCACCCGCCGACCTTTGGGAGCGCCCGCATGACCAGCGCAGGAGAGCCCGCACCGCCTCCGCCGGGCGGCGTCCTGTGGAGCCTCGCCGGCGACATCCGCGGACTGCTGATGCTGCCTGCCGCCCTCACCCTTCAGGTCGCCCACCCGGCCGTCGGCGCCGGCGTCGACGACCACTCGGTCTTCCGCACGGACCCCTGGGGGCGTGGAGAGCGGTCCCTGAACTCGCTCCAGCTCTGGGTGTACGGGGGTGAGGCCGCCGCGGAGGAGGGGCGCAGACTCAGGAAGGTGCACCGCACGATCCAGGGAACCGACACCCGGGGCCGGCGCTACCACGCGCTCACCCCCGCGAACTACGCGTGGGTGCACGCCACCGGCTTCCCCGTCTACCGGCACGCGTCGCGCTACCTGGTCCGCCCCCTCACCGACGCGCAGGAGCGCGTCCTGTACCGGGAGTGGCTCCAGGTCGGCCGGATCCTGGGCATCCACGACCGGGACATGCCGCAGACGATCGAGGAGTTCTGGCCGTACTACCGCACGATGCTGGCCGACGAGGTGGAGGCGACCGCCGTCGTGCGCGAGCTGATCGCCACGGATGCCTCTGTGCCGCCGCCCGACCGGGGGCCCCTGATGCCGAGGCTTCTGCTGAAAGCGCTGTGGCCGGTGCTTCTCCCTCCACTGGCGCGGTTCCGCAGCTTCATCACCATCGGGCTGATGCCGCCGGACGCCCGCGACGCCATCGGGCTCGACTGGTCCCCGGAGCAGGAGCGCCGCCTGCGGCGTTTCGGCGCCGTGGTGCGGTGGGTCGTACCGCTGCTCCCCGAGCGGCTGCGCTACCTGCCCCTCGCCAGGTCGGCACGGGCCGAGTGGCGGGCCGGTGGCCGGCGGGCTGCCGGAGCGGCCGGACCGGGGTGACGCGCACCGCCGAGCGGCGCCCCTGGCCTTCAGAGGGCTCGGGCCGGGACCCGGCGGACCGGTTCGGCCGGGGTGATCACGGACCCGGTCCGGGCACCGGTGCCGCTGCTCAGCCGCTCCCTCAGCAGCCGCGCCATCAGCCGGCCCCCCTCCCCGGCGTTCTGACGGCGGGTTCGCCGTATACGCGGTCGACGGGGAACGGCTTGTTGATCTCGCGAGACGCGCAGCGCATGTGGTACTGCCTACGGAGAGCGAAATCTCGCACTGCGTGAAAGGTGCCATCTGTGTCACACGACGAGCAGGGAACCGGCGGGCGGGGAGACTACCTCCCCGTCACGGCCGATCTACCCGCCGACCCGCACCATGGCCGGCGCGCCACGACCGACCGGGTGGTCTTCGGCGTCACGGCGGTGCTCACCGTCGCCTTCGTGGTCTGGGGCTCCACGGCCACCAGCTCACTGGAGAGTGTCTCCAACAAACTGCTCAACGGCCTCATCCACAACGGTGGCTGGGCCTTCATGCTGGCAGCCTCCGGTTTCGTGGTCTTCGCCCTCTGGCTCGCGATCAGCCGATACGGGAAGATCTCGCTCGGGCAGGAGGGGGAGGAGCCCGAATTCCGCACGGTTTCCTGGGTCGCCATGATGTTCAGTGCCGGTATGGGAATCGGCTTGATGTTCTACGGCGTCAGCGAGCCGCTGGCCCACTTCGTCGATCCGCCACCCGGCACCCGCCCCGCCGACACCGCCGAGGCGATGCAGACGGCGATGGCCACCACCCTCTTCCACTGGACCCTGCACCCCTGGGCGATCTACGCGGTCGTCGGGCTCGCCATCGCGTACAGCACCTACCGCCGGCACCGGCGGCAGACGATCAGCTCCGTCTTCGTACCGCTCATCGGGGAGAAGCGCGCGCACGGGGCGATCGGCCGGATCATCGACATCCTCGCCATCTTCGCGACGCTGTTCGGCTCCGCGGCCTCGCTCGGTCTCGGCGCGCTCCAGATCGGCAGTGGCTTCCAGGAGCTCAACTGGATGGAGAAGACCGGCACGGGCCTGCTGGTCGCGATCATCGCCGTGCTGACGGTCGCTTTCGTCCTCTCCGCCGTGTCCGGTGTCGAGAAGGGCATCCAGTGGCTGTCCAACATCAACATGGTGCTCGCCCTGGCCCTGGTGCTCTTCGTCTTCGTCGCGGGGCCCACCATCATCGTGCTCGACCTGCTGCCCACCTCCATCGGCGCGTACTTCGGTGACCTCGCCCAGCTCGCCGGGCGCACCGAAGCCACCGGTGAAGGGGCGGTGGCCGACTGGCTCGCCAGCTGGACGGTCTTCTACTGGGCGTGGTGGATCTCCTGGACGCCCTTCGTCGGCATGTTCATCGCCAGGATCAGCCGGGGCCGGACGATCCGTCAGTTCGTCGGCGGCGTCATCCTCGTGCCCAGCACGGTCAGCCTGGTCTGGTTCGCCGTCTTCGGCGGATCGGCGATCCGGCTGGAGGAGGCGGGCCGGCTCGCCGACGTCGGCGACACCCCGGAGGCACAGCTCTTCGGCGTCCTGCAGCAGTTCCCGGTCGCCACCCTCATGAGCATCCTGGTGATGGTCCTCGTCGGCATCTTCTTCGTCTCGGGTGCCGACGCCGCGTCGATCGTGATGGGCACCCTCTCGCAGAAGGGCGTCCTGGAACCCGGCAAATGGGTCGTGATCTTCTGGGGCGTGGTCACCGGCGCCGTCGCGGCGGTCATGCTGCTCGTCGGCGACGGCCAGGGAGACGCGCTGGCAGGGCTGCAGAATCTGACCATCCTCGTGGCCGCGCCGTTCACCATCGTCATGATCGGCATGTGCGTCTCCCTGATGCGGGACCTGCGACAGGACCCGATGATCGTCCGCAGGGAGTTCGGTGTGGAAGCCGTGGAAACCGCGGTCATCCAGGGACACGCCAAGTACGACGGGGACTTCGAGATCCGGATCGGTCCCGGCCCCGCGGACGTCACCAGCGACGAACGCCACAAGGGGGGCCCGGCCTGACCGAGGCCGCGGCCCGGCCCACCGGCCGGGCCGCGGCCCGCGCGCAGTCCCGGGCGCCGTGGTCGTGCACCGGCGGACCACCGCCCGGCAGCTCCTTCGCCCCATGGCCGCACCCGTGGCCGGCGGAAGGAGAGGTGCCGGAGGTTCGTTAGGATCGGCTTCCTGATGACTGCCACTCTCGTCGCCAAGGAACTCGCCGCCGGGCACGGCGACCGCACACTCTTCACCGGACTCGACCTCGTGGTCGCGCCCGGTGACGTGATCGGTCTCGTCGGAGCCAACGGCGCGGGCAAATCCTCGCTGCTCCGTCTGCTCGCAGGGCTGGACCGGCCGGAGGAGGGTGAGCTGAGGCTCTCCCCGCCCACCGCCACCGTCGGGCACCTCCCGCAGGAGCCCGAGCGCCGTGCGGGCGAGTCCGTACGGGAATTCCTCGCCCGCCGCACCGGGGTCGCCGACGCCCAGACCGCCATGGACGCAGCGACCCAGGCCCTGGTCGACGGGGCGCCCGGCGCGGACGACGCGTACTCCGACGCGCTGGAGCGCTGGCTGTCCCTCGGCGGCGCCGACCTGGACGAACGTGCCGAGGAGGTCGCCGCCGACCTCGGCCTGACCATCGGCCTCGACCTTCCGATGACGGCCCTCTCCGGCGGCCAGGCGGCCCGCGCCGGCCTGGCCTCACTGCTGCTGTCGCGCTACGACGTCTTCCTGCTCGACGAGCCCACCAACGACCTCGACCTCGACGGCCTGGAGCGGCTGGAGCGCTTCGTGTCAGGACTGCGCGCCGGCACCGTCGTCGTCAGCCACGACCGCGAGTTCCTGATGCGGACGGTCACCAGGGTCCTGGAGCTCGATCTCGCCCAGCAGGAGATCAACCTCTACGGCGGCGGCTACGCCTCCTACCTGGAGGAACGCGAACGCGCCCGTGCGCACGCCCGCGAGGAGTTCGAGGAGTACGCCGACAAGCGCTCCGCGCTCGAGGGCCGTGCCCAGATGCAGCGCGGCTGGATGGACAAAGGGGTGAAGAACGCCCGCCGCAAGGCCACCGACAACGACAAGATCGGCCGCAAGTTCCGCAGCGAGGCCAGTGAGAAGCAGGCCGCGAAGGCCAGACAGACGCAGCGCATGATCGAGCGCCTCGACGCCGTCGAGGAACCCCGCAAGGAGTGGGAACTGCGGATGGAGATCGCCTCCGCGCCGCGCTCCGGTTCCGTCGTGGCCACCCTGCGCGATGCCGCCGTCGTCCGGGGGGGCTTCTCCTTCGGTCCTGCCACCCTGCAGGTCGACTGGGCGGACCGGGTCGCCATCACCGGCGCCAACGGCGCGGGCAAGTCCACGCTGCTCGCCGCCCTGCTCGGCAGGCTCCCGCTCGACGCCGGCCACGCCACGCTCGGCTCGGGCGTCGTGGTGGGCGAGGTGGACCAGGCGCGCAGGTTGTTCCACGGTACGGAGAGCCTGCTGGACGCGTTCTGCGCCGCCGTCCCGGACACCGAGCCCGCCGAGGTGCGTACGCTGCTCGCCAAATTCGGCCTGCGCGCAGCTCACGTGCTGCGCCCCGCGACCACGCTCTCGCCCGGCGAACGCACCCGGGCGGGTCTCGCACTCCTCCAGGGCAGGGGCGTCAACCTGCTCGTCCTGGACGAGCCCACGAACCACCTGGATCTTCCGGCGATCGAACAGCTGGAGTCGGCGCTGGAGGCGTACACCGGGACGCTGCTGCTGGTCACGCACGACCGGCGGATGCTGGAGGCGGTCCGTACGACCCGCCGCGTCGAGGTGTCCGACGGCAAGGTCACCGAGGCCGGCTGATGCGCGAGGGGCCCGTCCCCCCCCGAGGGGAGGGACGGGCCCCGGACGGCGGTTCGCGCCTCAGTCGACGTAATTGATGTCGGACGAGGAGTAAAGGCAGTGGGTGCCGTCCGCCCCCGTGCCGATCTTGCTGGGCTCGCCGCTCGTGGTGCCCTTGTACTTGGTGCAGATGTCGAGGTCACGGCCGTCGTCGTCGTAGACGGTGACGTCCGAGAACCGCGCGGTGTCGCCGTAGTTGGTGTTGATCCCGACGAGGGTGTCACCGGGAGCCGTCACCCAGATGTTCTGCAGCTGGATGTGCCGGGCGTTCTGCGTGGAACAGTTGCCGCAGGAGCGGACCAGCTTCCCGAAGTCCTCGACCTGGAAGTTCTTGACGACCAGGGTGCCGGCACCGTTGTGCTGGAACACCTTGTCCTCGGCCTTTCTGGCGCCCCCGCCGTCGATCGTGCGGACCGTCGAGGAGGAGCCGCCGCGGAAGGTCGCGGCGTCCTCGCCCACGTCCTCCCACCAGACGTTCCTGATCGTGCAGGTGCCCGCGCAGTGCACACCGTCGGCGGCCGGAGCACCGAGGACGACGTTCTGCAGGGTGGCGCCGTTTGCCAGCTTGATGAGCGGGGGCTGGTCCTCGTCCTGGCCGCCGCTGCCCAGGTCACCGCTGCCGTACAGGCGCTTCATGCCGCCGTCGTAGGTGCCCGAGACCTCGATGGTGGCGGAGACGGCCTGGCTGCCGTTGGCGGCCGGCCACGACGGCCGGTCCGTGGGCGGGTCGGTCGGCGGGTCGGTCGGCGGGTCCGTGGGTACGGTGCCCGAGGCGGTGAAGGTCCAGCTCTTACTGCTCACCGAGTCGCAGGAGTTCTGCTGGACCAGGGCGCCCGGGGCCGTCGAACTGTCCTTCACGTTGAGGCACTTGCCGCCGTTGCCGTTGACGACGCGGTAGGTGTTGCCGCTGACCGCGGTCAGGGTCCACACCTGGGAGGCGGCGCCGCTGCAGTCCTGCTGCTCCACGGCCTTGCCGGCGCTGGTGGACGCGCCCCGCACGCCGGCACACTTGGCGCTGTTCGCTGCGGTCAGGGTGTAGCCGCTGCCTGACGCGGTGAGCTTCCAGGTCTGGCCGGCGGCACCGTTGCAGGTGCTCTGGGCGAGCTGCGTGCCCGCAGAGGTGCTCGAGCCGGGTACGCCCAGGCACAGACCGCTGGCGGCGTTCGCCAGGCTGTACGAACCCGCAGCCGGGGCTGCCGAAGCGGAGCCGGTCGAGAAGAGCGTGGTGAGTCCTGCGGCGAGCAGTGAAACCACGGTTGCGAAGAGGGCGGCCGCACGACCGCCACGTCTTCTGACGTGCTGATTCTCAGTACGCACTGGCTATTCCTTTCACCGCCTGCGGCGTCCTCCGCAGGCACCTGTCAATGGTTGGTGCGGTGGTGAAGGCTGAACCGGCTCCGGAACAAGGTTCCATATGATGAACCAGGTTCGAATATGTGAACATTGGTGACGGTACGACACCCGTCCTGGGCGGTCAACAAGATGGTGCGGACGATCAGCCGGCCTGCGGACCCGGCGCCGTGGTGGAGTCCCTGACGACCAGTGACGTGGCCAGGGTGGTCTGTGCCGTGGCGGGACCGGCGCCGACCGCCTCAACCGCCTCGATCATCTGGATCAGCAGATCGACCGCCGTCCTGCCGGCCGGAGCGGTGGGCATCGCGACCGTGGTGAGCCGGGGCCGGTTCAGCCGCCCGGCCACGGTGTCGTCCACGCCGATCACGCTGATGTCACGTGGCACCCGGACCTTCCGTTCCTCCAGCCCTTCGACGAGTCCGATGGCGATCAGGTCGTTGTAAGCGATCACACCGGTGGCTCCTGTCCTGAGTACGGCGGCCGTCACCTTGATCCCGCCCTGCTCCGTCGGTGCGTTGGGGCCGATCACGTCGAGCCGTGCGCCCTGGTCAGCGGCTGCCCGGCCGGCGGCCCGTCGCATCTCCGCGCTGGTCCACGACCCTCGCGGGCCGCCGACCAGGGCCAGATGCCCGTGACCCAGCCCCGCGAGGTGTTCCACCGCGAGGGCCGTGCCGTGAGCCACGTCCATCAGGACGGCGGAGAGACCCGCCACCTGACGGTTGACCAGGACGAAGGGCAGGTCCCCGCCCAGCCGGGCGATGACGTCGTTGGCCAGCCGGGGACTGACCAGGACCACGCCGTCGACCTGGCGGGCCAGGGTCCGGATCAGCTCCTCCTCCGCATGGGCGTCCTCGTCGGTGTCCGCCACGAAGACCTGATAGCCGCGGACGCGGGCGTATGCCTGAGCGGCCTTGATGAGGGGCGGGTAGAAGGGATTGGCGATGTCGGAGACGATCAGTCCGAGATTCCGGGTGCGGCCGGTGGTCAGTGCCCGTGCCGTCTCGTTGGGCCGGTAGCCCAGCTCCGCGGCGACGGCCAGGACCCGGTCCCGGGTCTCCCGCTTCACGAGATGGGAGGCCGAGAAGGCCCGCGAGACGGTGGAGACGTGAACCCCCGCGGCCTGCGCGACATCACGGATGGTCATCGCCACAGTTGGTTCCCCTTGCCGCTCCCGCTCCTGCTCCCTCGCCCGCCCCGAACGTACCCTTTCCCGCTCCCGGCGCATACAGGAGGCCGCGAGGCCGTGAACGCTCGTGCGTGGCGGTGTGCAACCGGTTGCACAAAAGAGGTGCTCAGGGGGCCGAAGAAGTGCGTACGCCGACGGAGGGGGCGAATCCGGCAGCCGTCGCCAGAGAGGTGGGCGTGGGGCTTCGTGCTGTGGGCGGCATGGCAGTCCTTTCCACCAGGGAGCCGGTGGGAGTGCGAGAGGTGGAGAGACCTCACTCCTCCGGCATGTGGTCCGTGCTGCCGGGAGGCGGTCGGCATGGTGCAACCGGTTGCATCCGGGGCTGGCACTCAGAGTGAGGGCGAGCCCTGGGCATGTCAATGCTTCCGGCAGCACTCGTCCCACGTGACGGCGCCGAGCCGTTTCCGTGGCCCGGCACCGGCGGGAACGACACCGGGCGGACAGGGTGAGCCCCCGTCCGCCCGCACGTCTGCCTCAGCGTTTGCGACCGCCCTGGCTGCCGGAGCCGCCCGCCAGCCCCGCACGCCGCAGCGCGTCGGCCATCGCGCTGTTGGCCGGCGCGGCGGCCGGGCGTGCCGCCCCGCCGCCGTTGCCACCGTCCGCGCGCCGGTCACGGCGCCGGCCGGAAGCCCCCTGGCGGTCGTCCCGGCCCTGCCGCTGCCGGGGCGGCCGCTCACCTCCGCCCTGCGGGTTCCGCTCGCCTTGCTTCGGGCTCTGCCCGCCGCCCCGGCCCGCCGCCTCGTCGTCGAGCCGCAAGGTCAGCGAGACACGCTTGCGCGGGATGTCGACGTCCATGACCTTCACCTTCACGATGTCGCCCGGTTTCACGACATCCCTCGGGTCCTTGACGAACGTCCGCGACATCGCCGACACATGGACGAGACCGTCCTGGTGGACGCCGATGTCCACGAATGCGCCGAACGCGGCCACGTTCGTGACGACGCCCTCCAGCACCATCCCGGGGGCCAGGTCGCCGAGCTTCTCGACGCCTTCCCTGAACGTGGCCGTCCGGAAGGCGGGACGCGGGTCGCGGCCGGGCTTCTCCAGTTCCCTGAGGATGTCGGTGACGGTCGGCAGACCGAACTTCTCGTCCACGAAATCGTCCGGCCGCAACGACCTGAGGGTGGCCGTGTCGCCGATCAGCGAAGCCACGTCACCGCCTGTCCGCTTCGCCATCGTCCGGACCACGGGATACGCCTCCGGGTGCACGCTCGACGCGTCCAGGGGGTCGTCGCCGCCCCGGATCCGGAGGAAGCCGGCGCACTGCTCGTACGCCTTCGGGCCCAGCCGTGCCACGTCCTTGAGCGCGCGCCGGGACCGGAAGGGGCCGTTCGCGTCCCGGTGGGCGACGATGTTCTCGGCCAGTCCCGACCCGATGCCGGACACGCGCGAGAGCAGCGGCGCCGACGCGGTGTTGACGTCGACCCCCACGCCGTTCACACAGTCCTCGACCACCGCGTCCAGGGAGCGTGACAGCTTCACCTCGGACAGGTCGTGCTGGTACTGACCGACGCCGATGGACTTCGGGTCGATCTTCACCAGCTCCGCCAGCGGGTCCTGCAGCCGACGTGCGATCGAGACCGCGCCGCGCAACGACACGTCCATGTCCGGGAGTTCCTGCGAGGCGAAGGCCGACGCCGAGTACACGGAAGCGCCCGCCTCCGAGACCATCACCTTGGTGAGCTTCAACTCAGGGTTTCTGTCGCACAGTTCACCGGCAAGCTTGTCGGTCTCGCGGGAGGCGGTGCCGTTGCCGATCGCGATCAGGTCGACCTGGTGCTCCTTGGCGAGACGCTCCAGCGTGGCCAGCGACCGGTCCCACTCGTTCGCCGGCACATGCGGGTGGATGACATCCGTCGCGACGACCTTGCCGGTCGCGTCCACGACGGCGACCTTCACACCCGTACGGAAACCGGGGTCGAGCCCCAGAGTCGCCCGGGTGCCGGCCGGGGCGGCGAGCAGCAGATCACGCAGGTTCGACGCGAAGACCCGTACGGCCTCGTCCTCCGCCGCCGTACGCAACCGGAGCCGCAGGTCGATCCCGAGGTGCACCAGGATCCGGGTGCGCCAGGCCCAGCGAACCGTGTCGCCCAGCCATGCGTCCCCGGGCCGGCCGCGGTCCGCGACTCCGAACCGGCGGGCGATCAGGTTCTCGTAGGACGAGGGACCCGGCTGCTCCGACGGTTCCTCCGGCTCCAGGACCAGGTCGAGCACGTCTTCTTTCTCGCCCCGGAGCATCGCGAGGACGCGGTGGGAGGGCAGAGCGGTGAACGGCTCGGCGAAGTCGAAGTAGTCGGCGAACTTCGCGCCCGCCTCCTCCTTGCCCTCCCGCACCTTCGCGACGACCCTGCCACGCGCCCACATGCGTTCGCGCAGTTCACCGGTGAGATCGGCGTCCTCCGAGAAGCGCTCGGCGAGGATCGCCCGCGCGCCCTCCAGCGCCGCCGCCGGGCCCGCCGCACCCTTCTCGGCGTCGGCGAACGCGCCGGCGGCGGTGAGGGGGTCGAGGGACGGGTCGCCGAGCAGCCGGTCGGCCAGGGGTTCCAGCCCCGCCTCACGTGCGATCTGCGCCTTCGTCCGGCGCTTCGGCTTGAACGGGAGGTAGATGTCCTCCAGCCGCGCTTTCGTGTCGGCCGCCCGGATCTGCGCCTCCAGGGCGGCGTCGAGCCTGCCCTGTTCACGTACGGACCCGAGGACCGCCGTACGGCGGTCCTCGAGTTCCCGCAGATACCGCAGCCTCTCCTCGAGCGTGCGCAGTTGCGCATCGTCGAGCATCTCGGTCGCTTCCTTGCGGTAGCGCGCGATGAACGGCACGGTCGACCCGCCGTCGAGCAAGTCGACGGCCGCCTGCACCTGACGCTCACGTACGCCGAGCTCCTCGGCGATCCTGCCTTCGATGGACGTCGTCACGGTTTTCCCGACTCGCCTTCTCGTACTGGCTGTGCCACTGGGGTGCTCCACACGGGTGGGCCCCTTCGCCTGCATTGTGCCGGGTTGCCGGGGCCGTGTCGCGTGACCTGGTCGATCACGGCCCCCGCGTCCTCTCGAAGCTGCTCGGGCTCGGACCGCCCTGCAAAGGGCGGACGGTCTTATGCGCGCCGGGTCCTGCCGCTGCGCGATGCACCGCCGAAAAGGCCTGCCACGAGCCGGAAGGGGAGAGTCACCACGGTGGCCACGGCCGAGCCGACGGTACTCAGGGCGTTTGCGATCGCACGGAACACGGTGTGCCTCCTCCGTAGGGTGTGACTACCGCCTGGCCGGTTCCGTCCGGCGTAAACGCGTACGGGGTTCAGCCCTTGCCGACCAGGTCGTCGGGGAAGGCTCCGGCGGAGGCGGCGGTGAAGAGGAATCCGCGGCCCAGTTCGGTGAGCCGGTCCACGCCCGCGGCGCCCAGATGCTCGTACGGTGCGGCGTCCATGCGGTCCGTCGCCTCCTCCAGACCGGCCCTCAGCGCGGTGCCCGCGTCGGTCAGCTCACCCTCCGCGTCCAGTACGCCCCGGCCGCGCAGCCGCTCCACCGCGGCGTCCCAGTCCGTACGCCGCCAGCCTCGGGTGGCGAGGATCCAGCGCGGCGCCATTCCCTTACCGGTGGCGGTGTGGCTGACCAGGGCCTCGAGGGGGTCGAGGCCGACCGTGAGCAGTGCGGCCAGGTGCCCGTCGCCGCGGTGCTCACGCAGCAGTGTCGCCGCGTGCCAGTACGCCAGATGCGGCTGGTCCGGGACATCCAGGTCCGCGTGGGCGGCGTACAGCGGACGGGCGTGGCGGGTGCAGGCCTCGGCGGCCCGCAGGGCCAGCCCGGCCGCCTCCGCCATCTCCGGGGAACCGATGACCTCCTCGCCGAGTACCCGGCGCAGCGTCGAGTCGGCTGCCCGCAGGCGGGCGTCGAGCGCCGCCTGAGGAGTGATGTCCGACCAGACGGCGGGCAGATGGCGGGCCACCAGCTCGTGGTCGAAGTTGTAGAAGGTGGCGGTGACCGTGCCCGCCCCGACGGCACCCAGGGCCGCGCCGCGCGCGGCGAAGTAGACCCGGCTCCCGTCCTCGACGCCGAGTTCCCCGAACTCCCTGCCGAGGTCGGGGGAGAAGTAGACACAGGAGTGCAACGGGTTGAGCGCATTGTGGCAGCGGCGTCCTGCACGCGGCGGAAGAGTACTCATGCCCGCACGTTACCGACTGGTTGGTACGTGGGGTAGACCCGGGTGGACCGTGGGACCCGCATGGCAGGAAAGGTGGGGAACTCGTCATTGCGGCCGTCGGACGGCACGCCCAGGATGGCGGACATGAAGCAGCGATCCGTACTCGTCGTCCTCTTCGACGGCGTCCAGAGCCTCGATGTGAGCGGCCCGGTCGAGGTCTTCGCCGGAGCCTCCTGCTTCCCCGGCATCTCCTACGACCTGCGTACCGCCTCACTCGGCGGAACACCGGTCCGCTGCTCCAGCGGCCTCACACTCGTCCCCGACGTCGCCCTCGCGGACGCCCCGGTGCCCGATCTGCTCCTCGTACCGGGAGGCGTCGGCACGAGGACGCCCGATCCGGAGCTGGTCAGCTGGCTCCGCACACACGCCCCGCGGGCCCGTGACCTGGTCTCGGTGTGCACCGGCGCCCTTCTCCTCGCCGAGGCGGGCCAGCTCGACGGCCACCGGGTGACCACCCACTGGTCCGTGTGCGAGACGCTCGCCCGGACGTACCCGGCGGTGCGCGTGGACCCCGACCCGATCTTCGTACGCGACGGACGCCTGGCGACTTCGGCCGGCGTCACCGCCGGCATCGACCTCGCGCTCGCCCTGGTGGAGGAGGAACACGGGCGGGACGTGGCGCTCACCGTGGCCCGCCACCTCGTCGTCTTCCTGCGGCGCCCCGGCAACCAGGCGCAGTTCAGTGCCCAGCTCACCGCACAGACCGCCGTACGCGAGCCCCTGCGCGAGGTCCAGCACTGGATCACCGGGCATCCGGACGCCGACCTCTCGGTGGAGGCGCTCGCGGCCCGCGCCAGGCTCTCGCCCCGGCACTTCGCCCGCGCGTTCCAGGCCGAGACCGGGCTGCCCCCCGGCCGGTACGTCGAACGCGTACGCATCGAACAGGCACGGCGGCTCCTGGAGGACACGAGCGACGGCATCACCGGCATCTCCCGCGCCAGCGGTTACGGCACCCCGGAAGCGATGCGCCGTGCCTTCGTCAAGGCCCTCGGGACCGCGCCCGCCGAGTACCGGCGCCGCTTCCGCGGCCGGCCCGCCTGACGGGACGGCACCGCCGCAGCACCGCGACAGCGGTCCTGCCCGCACCACGACAGCAGCAGAGGAAGGATCATCATGCAGATCGCCATCGTGCTCTTCGACCGCTTCACCGCGCTCGACGCCGTGGGTCCCTACGAGATGCTCAGCCGGGCTCCCGGTGTCGAGACCGTCTTCGTCGCCGAGCGGCCCGGGGCGGTGCGCAACGACAACGGAGGCCTCTCGCTCGTCGCCGACCGGGCGCTCGCGGACGTGACCGCCCCCGATGTGCTGATCGTGCCGGGGGGCCCGGGGCAGAGCGACCAGATGGAGAACGAGGCGTTGCTCGGCTGGCTGCGGACAGCCGATGCCACCAGTACCTGGACGACCTCGGTGTGCACCGGTTCCCTGCTGCTCGCCGCCGCCGGCCTGCTCACAGGCCGGCGTGCCACCTCGCACTGGCTCGCCCTCGACGTCCTGAAGACCTTCGGGGCCGAGCCGACGGGGGAGCGGGTGGCCCTCGACGGCAAGTACGTGACCGCTGCCGGTGTCTCCTCCGGCATCGACATGGGCCTCACCCTGCTGGGCAGGATCGCGGGTGACGACCACGCCCGGAGCGTCCAGCTGCTGACCGAGTACGATCCCCGGCCGCCCTACGACTGCGGGTCACCGGACAAGGCCCCGGCGGCCATGGTCGAGGGGTGGCGGGCCAGGAGCCGGTTCATCCTGAAGCAGGCGGGGGACCGGCGCTCCCCGTCGTCCAGGTGAAGCGGGGGGCGCGGCGCTCCAGGAAGGCGGCGACCCCCTCGGCCGTGTCGCCGCTGCCGAGCGCCTGCCGCGACCAGTACGCGTCCCGGTCCTCGCGGCCGTCGGCGAACTCCTTCGCCGCGGCCTGGGTCAGCTGTGAACGCGACGCCAGGACCCGCGCGAACGCGCGCACCCGTTCCCCCAGCCCGCCCGGCGGCAGGACCTCGTCCACCAGTCCTGTGCGCAGCGCCCGTTCCGTTCCGATCAGCTCCCCGGAGAACAACAGGAACTTCGTCGCGGCCGGCCCGACGAGCGCGACCAGCCGGCGTGTCGAGGACGAGGGGTAGACGATCCCGAGCTTGGCCGGGGTGACGCCGAAAGAAGCGCCCTCCTCGGCGAAGCGCAGATCGCACGCGGCCGCGAGCTGGCTGCCGCCGCCCACGCAGTATCCACGTACGGCGGCCAGCGTCGGCCGCGGGAAGGCGGCCAAGGCCTCCTCGGCCCGCACGGCGAGCGCCTGCGGCCGCCCGCCCGGGTCCCGGAGGGAGGCGATGTCCGCGCCCGCGCAGAAGGTGTCGCCGGCGCCGGTGAGCACGAGGACGCGTACACCGGCGTCGGCGGCCAGCTCCTCCAGCAGCACGGGCAGCGCCTCCCACATGTCCGAGGTCATGGCGTTGCGCTTGGCGGGGTTGCTGATGACGACAGTGGCGACGCCGTCCGCGACCGCGTGCTCCAGCCGCGGCTCCGTACCCGCCGTCTGCTCCCTGAGGTCCATGCGCCGGATGCTATCCGTACGATCCGGACCATGATCGGGAAGGGGCCACGACGCGGGCGCGCACCGGGAGGAGCCGCCGACGGCCGCGCCGCGGCCGAACGGCACGGGCCGACGGCGGGCCGTCAGCCCGGTGACGGACCGGATGACGCCCGAAGCAGGTGGGAAGTAGTCCAATCACCTGACGCTGTCCTACCTACTCGGTCAAATCATTTCCACAAGGCGCCACTTGTGATCAGAGCTGTGGTCCTGACCACCCTCTTACCGACACTCGTTACCCGATGGTCAGTGGCATGCGAGCCGAGAGCGGGTGGCGGTCTATGGAGAGCCGTGGGAGTGTTCCGGCCCGTCCCGTGTCGTACGAGGGGGTGTGGCGCTTCACCGCCCCCGCCGTCGACGTCTCGGTTCCGCAGGCCCGGCACGCCGTGCGGGACCTCATCGGCCGGCAGGGGGTGCCCATCGAGGACGGCGTCCTCCAGGGTCTGCTGCTGATCGTGTCCGAACTGGTCACCAACGCGGTCCGGCACGCGGCGCTCCTCTCGCCCGAGCTGGCGGTCGAGGTGGCCATCGGGGCGGAACGGATCAGGGTCTCCGTCGAGGACAATCACCCCTACCGTCCGGCCGCGCTGGTCACCGACCACGCGCAGACAGGCGGCCGCGGGCTGCTCCTGGTGCGTGAGATCACCGCCGAGGCGGGCGGCGCCTGCGACGTGGAGCACACCGCGGGCGGCGGCAAGGTCATCTGGGCGGCGCTGCCACTGAAGACGCAGCTCTGACCGCCCCCGGAGGGTGCGCGGCTTCACCAGCCGGCGGAAGACCCCGTCAGCTCCCTGATCGCGGGCCGTGCGGCGTCCAGCACGGTCATGAACCACGCCGAGAACGGCGCTGCGGCATGCCGCTCCGCGAGCTCACCGGCGGTCACGAAGGCCGTCTCGCCGACCTCCTCCCCGTCCGGCCGCAGACGTTCCTGCACCATCCCGACGTAGAGGTGGTTGAACTCCTGCTCCACCAGCCCCGACACCGGATCCGGGTGGTTGTAGCGGACCGTGCCCGCCGCGGCGAGCAGCGAGGGCGAGACTCCCAGCTCCTCGTACGTACGCCGGGCGGCCGCCGCGAACGGAGCCTCTCCCGGGTAGGGATGGCCGCAACAGGTGTTCGACCACACGCCGGGGGAGTGGTACTTGCCGAGTGCGCGGCGCTGCAGCAGCAGCCGTCCCTGCTCGTCGAAGAGGAAGACGGAGAACGCCCGGTGCAGCTGGCCGGGGGCCTGGTGAGCCGCGAGCTTCTCCGCGGTGCCGATGGTGGTGCCGTCCTCGTCGACCAGTTCGAGCATGATCGCGTCTGCTGTGGCGTTCGACGAGCTGTGCGCCGGGGTGGCTGGTGTGGTCGGCATACCCATCCTTCGCTTTGGTCCCCGGCCTCGTGCGCCGGGCCCCTCGAGTGGGGTCAAGTCTGCCGTACAGGAGCCGCTTGTCCGCTCTTCGGGTGCTGGCATGTCCGTCCCGCCACGTCACCGGGGGTGCGGCGGGACGGACACCGCGTCAGACCCCGAAGGCCGCCGGGTAGCGGATCGTGCCCGTCGGCACCGGCACGGAGTCGTCGAGGACCAGTGCCATCATCGCCTCGTCAGGAACCTCGAAGCCCGGCCTGATCCCGAATCGCGATGCCGGCACGAAACCGAAGGCCGGGTAGTACTCCGGGTGCCCGAGCACCAGAACGAGCGGCTCCCCGCGCAGCCGCGCGGCGTCCAGCGCCGACCGGACCACCGCCCGCCCGGCCCCCCGGCGCTGGTGACCCGGCGCGGTCGACACCGGGGCCAGCGCGAGCGCCGGGGCGTCCCCGACCAGACACCGGGTCAGCAGGGCGTGGGCCGCCACGGAACCGTCCGGAGCCTCGGCCACGTACGAAAGGCCGGGCAGCCACGCCTCCGGGTCGGTGCGCAGGGCGTCGACCAGATCGGCTTCGTCCCGGGTCGGGAAGGCCGCCGTGACGACGCCGTGCACCGCGTCGCGGTCGGCGGACGTCTCGGGGCGCGTGCGCCAGCGCGGATCGGAGGGACGCAGCACATAGCCGGCGTAGCCGTACTCCGCGCCATGACGACGGCGCACCTCGAGCTCCTCACGGACGGCCGCGAGCACCTCGGCCGTCCCCGGAGCCGGGGGATCCGCCGCGGCGGCCCGTTCGGCCAGCGGGACGTAGTACTCGTCCCAGTCGCTGTCGGGCTGCACCAGCACCCCGAGCACATGGCACCCCGACTCCACGGCAGCCGCGGTGTTGCCCGCGACGGGACGCAGCGAGGCGTGCCGGTCCCAGAAGGCGCGCGCACCGGCCGACGGGGAGCCGGTGGTCCAGACGCACTCGGTGATCACCATCGAGCCGCCGGGGACGAGCAACCGCCGCCAGTCCCGCAGCGCGGTGTCGAACCCGACGGAGTAAGCGGAACCCTCGGCCCAGACCAGGTCGTAGGAGCCGTCGGCGAAGCCGGGCCCTGCGAGGTCGGCCATGTCCGCCCTGACGGTACGGATCCGGTCACCGAGCCCGCGGGCCTCGGCGGCCTCGGTGAGCTCGTCGAGGAACGGCTGGTGCAGATCGACCGCCGTCACCTCGGCGCCCGCCTCGGCGGCGAGCAGCAGGGCGGCCCTGCCCGGGCCACAGCCCAGGTCCAGGACGCGCGGGCGGCCCGGCTGCGGGCCCGCCATGGCGAGCAGCCGGCGTGTGGTGGCATCGGAACCGGGGCCCTGCCGGGGCAGCCGGTGGTGCAGCGCGAAGAAAGCGTCGTACGTGTGGTCGGTCAAGGCGGGAACCTTTGGGTGAGAGGGCCCTGGCCGACGCGGCGCGTGGAGTGCCGAGCGGTCAGCCGGTGACCCGGAAGACGGGGAAGGACCGATTGCCGCACCGGGCAGCCGTCGTCGTGGCAGTCCTCGGCCTCAGCTCCTTCTCTCTCCACCGGGCTCCGGGCTCGGAGACGCGACGCAGACCTCGGCACCGGCCGCGGCGGCCGTCCGGCGGGTCAGTGGCAGAGCCGCGCCTCGTGCTCCGCGTGCCCGCTGGGCTCCAGCTGGAAAGTGCAGTGCTCGACGTCGAAGTGGTCGCCGAGGCAGCCCTGCAGATCGTGCAGGAGCTTCTCGTGCCCGATCGAGTCCAGCATCTCCTGGTGCACGACCACGTGGGCGGAGAGGACGGGCATGCCCGAGGTGATCGTCCAGGCGTGCAGGTCATGGACCTCCAGGACGCCGGGCAGAGCCGTGATGTGGGCGCGTACCTCCGCCATGTCGACCCCCTTGGGCGCCGACTCCAGCAGCACGTCGAGCGTCTCCCGCAGGAGTTTCACCGTGCGGGGGACGATCATGAGGCCGATCAGCAACGAGGCGACGGGGTCGGCGGCCTGCCAGCCGGTGGCCATGATGATGCCCGCGGACACGAGCACCGTCACCGAACCGAGTGTGTCCGCGACGACCTCGAGATAGGCGCCCCGCACATTGAGGCTGTCCCGCTGTCCGCGCATGAGCAGGGACAGGGAGACCACGTTGGCCACCAGGCCCACGGCGGCGAACGCTATGGCCACCCCGCCCCTGGTCTCCGCGGGGGTGACGAAGCGGTCCACGGCCTCGAAGACCAGATAACCGCCGACGCCGAGGAGCAGCAGGCAGTTGGCCAGGGCGGCGAGGATCTCGGCGCGGGCGTAACCGAAGGTGCGGTTGGGGCCCGCGGGCCTGTTGGCGAAGTGGACGGCCAGCAGGGCCATGCCCAGCCCCAGCGCGTCGGTCGCCATATGGGCGGCGTCCGCGATCAGGGCGAGCGAGTCCGCGAGGAGCCCGCCGATGATTTCCATGACCATGACACCAAGGGTGATGCCCAGGGCGACCCGGAGCCGGCCCTGGTACGCGGCGGCGGCCGTGCCCGTCGGGGGAGGCCCTCCGTGCGTGTGCCCGTGATCGTGGCCAGCCCCCATGCGAACGCCTCCGTACACCCGTCGTGTCCCTCGGACAGCTCGGACGCGCCTCGCCCGATGCGGCCAGTGAACTACGGGGGAGGGGTAGGGGGCAACACGGCACTGAACACCGTTGTCATATGCCCTGACCTGCGGAAACGGCCGCAGGTCAGGGCGTCACCGGGGTGTGGTTCCTCACCGCGGGGTGCGGGCTTCCGGCTGGTGCAGGCACCAGCCCTCCCAGGCCGACTCCACCATCTCGCGCATCCCGCGGTGTGCCGTCCAGCCCAGCACCTCGGCCATCCGGGCAGCCGACGCGACCGCCCTGGCCGCGTCACCCGGCCTGCGCGGCTCGACCACGGGTTCCGTGCGCAGACCGGTGACCTCACCCACCAGCTCGGCGAGCCGGCGCACCGACACACCCTCGCCCCGGCCGATGTTCACCGTGAGGTCCCCGCCGTCCGGGCTCTCGTCCAGATGCCTGGCAACGGCGAGGTGCGCCTCCGCCAGGTCGGCGACGTGGATGTAGTCGCGCACACAGGTGCCGTCCGGGGTCGGGTAGTCGTCACCGAAGATCTGCGGCGCCTCTCCGCGCGTCAGCCGGTCGAAGAACATCGGTACGACGTTGAAGACACCCGTGTCGGCCAGCTCGGGCGCGGCGGACCCGGCCACGTTGAAGTACCGCAGGCAGGCCGTGGAGATGCCGTGGGCCCGTCCCGTCGCGCGCACCAGCCATTCTCCGGCGAGCTTGGTCTCGCCGTACGGGTTGATCGGCACGCACGGCGTCTTCTCGGTGATGAGGTCCACGTCGGGAACGCCGTAGACCGCCGCCGAGGAGGAGAAGAGGAAGTGCCGCACACCGGCCGCGACCACGGCCTCCAGCAGCACGGCGAGACCGGTCACGTTCTCCCGGTAGTAGAGCAGCGGCTTCTCGAGGGACTCGCCGACCTGCTTCTTCGCCGCGAGGTGCACCACACCCGTGACGGCGTGCTCCTGCAGCACCCGGTCGAGCACCTCGCGGTCCGAGGCCGACCCCCGCACCAGCGTGACGTCCGCCGGCAGCCTCGCCTCGACGCCCGTCGAGACGTCGTCGAGGACGACGACCCGTTCCCCGGCTCCCGTCATGGCATTCGCCACATGTGCCCCGATGTAACCGGCCCCGCCTGTGATCAACCACGTCATGCACGTCAGCTTAGACCGGCCGGGAAACGGGGAGGGCGGCGAAGGAGGTCCACGACGCCACCCCCGTTTCCCGGCCGGTCCCGTGCGCTGCTCCGGGCGCGGTTTGTGGGTCGAGGCGTTGATCGACGATGATGATCGCGAACGGCGCCGCATGATGGCCGATTCGCCCGAACGGAGCACAAACGGGCGATGAACTCGGTCTTCCGTTCATCCGATAGCCTCAGCCGACGTGCCGCCGGCCCACCTCCGGGCCGCATGTCGTGCCGTTCCCGTCAGCTCCAAGGAGTGAGTTCGTCTGTCGACCGCCATCCTCACCGGTGCGCCGGTACCCGGATCGTCGCTCGAGGACGATCTGCGGTCACTCGGCTTCGACGTGACCGCCGCCGCCGACGCCGCCGAGGCCGCCGCGCTGCTCGCCGCAGTCCCCGCGAGCAGGCGCGTCGCGCTCGTGGATCCCCGTTTCGTCGGCCACGTCCACGCCCTCAGGCTCGGACTCACCGACCCCCGCTTCGCCGCCGCGTCGATCCCGGGAGCGCTCACCGCGCAGCCCGAGGCCCGCCCCGCGCTGCTTCGCGCCCTGCAACGGGCCGTGGCCGCCGTCGGTGCCGGGAGCCCCGTCGCGCCTCCCGGGACCGCATCCGACGCCGAGGACCGCACGGTGCCCGGCCGGCTGGCCGTGGCCCTGCACGCGGAGGGCACCGCGGTGCAGCGCCCCGAGCTCGGCTCGCTCACCGCCGCGGTGCCCACCGGCCCCGGGGAGCGGACCGCGGCACGGGCCGCCGTGACCGCTGTCGACGACGAGGCCGTACGGCTGCGCGGTGCGGTCAAGGCTCACGACGGCTTCTTCACCACCTTCTTCATCAGCCCGTACTCCCGCTACATCGCCCGCTGGTGCGCCCGCCGGGGCCTCACCCCGAACCAGGTCACCACCGCCTCGCTGATCACCGCGCTGATCGCGGCCGGCAGCGCGGCGACCGGTACCCGCGGCGGCTATGTCGCGGCCGGAGTGCTCCTGCTCCTCTCCTTCGTCCTGGACTGCACCGACGGGCAGCTCGCCCGCTATTCGCTGCAGTACTCGACGATGGGTGCCTGGCTGGACGCCACCTTCGACCGGGCCAAGGAGTACGCGTACTACGCGGGCCTCGCCCTCGGCGCCGCCCGCGGCGGCGGTAGTGACGATGTATGGGTCCTCGCGCTCGGCGCGATGGTCCTCCAGGCATGCCGGCACGTCGTCGACTTCTCGTTCAACGAGGCCAACCACGACGCGGTGTCCAACACGAGCCCCACCGCCGCGCTCTCGGACAGGCTGGACAGCGTCGGATGGACGGTGTGGCTGCGCCGGATGATAGTCCTGCCCATCGGTGAACGCTGGGCCATGATCGCCGTGCTCACCGCTGTCACCACGCCCCGCATCGTCTTCTACGCCCTGCTCATCGGCTGCGCCCTGGCGGCCTGCTACACCACGGCGGGCCGGCTGCTGCGCTCACTGACCCGCAAGGCACAGCGCACCGACCGTGCCGCCCGCGCACTGGCGGACCTCGCCGACTCGGGCCCGCTCGCGCAGGGCGTCGCCGCCGTGCTCAGGCGACCGGGCGGCGGCTTCACGGCCCCGTTCCTGGCTCTCGCCGGAGCCCTGGTCATGGTCGCCGCGGCGCTGTTCGCCCCCTACGGCGGCTGGCTGACCGTGGGCGCCGCAGCGGTCTACGCGGCCGTCTCCGGTCTCGCCGTCTCGCGGCCGCTCAAGGGAGCGCTCGACTGGCTCGTCCCGCCGGTCTTCCGGGCCGCCGAATACTGCACGCTCCTGGTGCTGGCCGCCCGCAGCGACGTCCCGCACGCCGTCCCCGCGGCATTCGGCCTCGTTTCGGCCGTCGCCTACCATCACTACGACACGGTGTACCGCATCCGGGGCGGCACCGGAGCGCCGCCCCAGTGGCTGGTGCGCACCATCGGCGGGCACGAGGGCCGCACCCTGGTCGTGGCCGTCCTCGCCGCCGTACTGATCCAGGGATCCGGTTTCACCACGGCCCTCACCGCGCTCGCGGCCGCCGTGGCTCTGGTGGTGCTCGTGGAGTCCATCCGTTTCTGGGTGTCCTCCTCGGCCCCCGCCGTACACGACGAAGGAGAACTCGCATGATCGGCCTCGTACTGGCTGCCGGTGCCGGACGCCGTCTGCGTCCGTACACGGACACGCTGCCCAAGGCCCTGGTGCCGGTGGACGGTGAGAAGACGGTCCTGGACCTGACTCTGGCCAACTTCGCGGAGGTCGGACTCACCGAGGTCGCGGTCGTCGTCGGCTACCGCAAGGAAGCGGTCTACGCACGCAAGGCCGAGTTCGAGGCGAAGTACGGCGTGACGCTGACGCTCGTCGACAACGACAAGGCCGAGGAGTGGAACAACGCCTACTCCCTCTGGTGCGCGCGTGAGATCCTGAAGAAGGGCGTCATCCTCGCCAACGGCGACACCGTGCACCCGGTCTCCGTCGAGAAGACCCTCCTGGACGCGCGCGGCGGGGGCCGGAAGATCATCCTCGCCCTCGACACGGTGAAGACCCTCGCCGACGAGGAGATGAAGGTCATCACCGAGGACGGCAAGGGTGTCCGGCGCATCACCAAGCTGATGGACCCGGCCACCGCGACCGGCGAGTACATCGGTGTCACGCTGATCGAGCCCGAGGCGGCCGAGGAGCTCGCCGACGCCCTGAAGGCCACCTTCGAGCGCGACCCCGACCTCTACTACGAGGACGGCTACCAGGAGCTCGTGAACCGCGGGTTCACGGTCGACGTCGCGCCCATCGGCGAGGTGACCTGGGTCGAGATCGACAACCACGACGACCTCGCCAGGGGCAGGGAGATCGCGTGCCGGTACTGACCCGCCTCATCCCGTCCCCGGTCGTCGTCGACATCCGGCGCGGCGCGATGGACGATCTGGCCGGTCTCCTCGCCGACCAGCGGATCTCCGCCTCGGGCAAGCTCGCCATCGCGATCAGCGAGGGTTCCGGGCGCGCCCTGCGCGAGAGGCTCGCTCCGGTGCTGCCGGGGGCCGACTGGTACCCGGTCACCGACGGCACGATCGACTCCGCGGTGCGGCTCGCCGACGGCATCAAGGGCAACCGCTACGACGCCGTGGTCGGCCTCGGCGGCGGCAAGATCATCGACGTGGCGAAGTACGCCGCGGCGCGCGTGGGCATGCCCATGGTCGCCGTCGCCACGAACCTGTCCCACGACGGGCTCTGCTCCCCGGTCGCGACCCTGGACAACGACAACGGACGGGGCTCCTACGGGGTCCCGACCCCGATCGCCGTGGTCATCGATCTCGACGTGATCCGTGAGGCGCCCGCGCGCTATGTGCGCTCGGGTGTCGGGGACGCGGTCTCCAACATCTCGTGCGTCGCGGACTGGGAACTCGCCCACGAGGTACACGGCGACGAGATCGACGGACTCGCGGCCGCCATGGCCAGGCAGGCCGGTGAGGCCGTGCTGCGTCACCCCGGCGGGGTCGGCGACGACGCCTTCCTCAAGGTGCTGGCAGAAGGGCTCGTGCTGACGGGCATCTCGATGTCGGTCGCCGGCGACTCCCGGCCCGCCTCGGGCGCCTGTCACGAGATCAACCACGCCTTCGACCTGCTGTACCCGAAGCGCGCGGCCAGCCACGGCGAGCAGGTCGGCCTCGGCGCCTGCTTCGCCATGTACCTGCGGGGCGCCCACGAGGAGTCCGTCCAGATGGCGTCCGTCCTGCGGCGCCACGCACTGCCGGTGCTGCCCGGCGAGATCGGTTTCACCACCGACGAATTCGTGCGGGCCGTCGACTACGCCCCGCAGACGCGCCCGGGACGCTTCACGATCCTGGAACACCTCAACCTGTCCACCGACCAGATCAGGGACGCGTACGCCGACTATGCAAAAGCCATCCATAGCTGAACTCCGTCCGGTCGTGCACCCGCCGGGTGTGAAGGACCGGCGCAGTGGCGAGCACTGGGCGGGTCGGCTCTACATGCGCGAGGTCTCGCTGCGCATCACCCGGCACCTGGTGGCCACCAAGGTCACGCCCAACCAGCTGACCTACGTGATGACCGTCGCGGGTGTGCTCGCGGCTCCCGCCCTGCTGGTCCCGGGCATCCCGGGCGCCCTGCTCGGTGTGCTCGCGGTCCAGCTCTACCTGCTGTTCGACTGTGTCGACGGCGAGGTGGCCCGGTGGAAGAAGCAGTTCTCGCTGGGTGGGGTCTACCTGGACCGGGTGGCCGCCTACCTGTGCGACGCGGCCGTGCTGGTCGGCTTCGGCCTGCGTGCCGCGGACCTGTGGGGCCCCGGACGCATCGACTGGCTGTGGGCCTTCCTGGGCACACTCGCCGCGCTGGGCGCCATCCTGATCAAGGCCGAGACCGACCTCGTCGGTGTCGCGCGCCACCAGGGCGGGCTGCCGCCCGTCAAGGAGTCCGCGTCCGAGCCGCGCTCCTCAGGCATGGCACTGGCCCGCCGGGCGGCCGGTGCGCTCAAGTTCCACCGGCTCATCCTCGGCATCGAGGCGTCGCTGGTCATCCTGGTGGTGGCCGTACTCGACACGGTCAGGGACGATCTCTTCTTCAGCCGTCTCGCGGTCGCTGTCATGGCCGGCATCGCCCTTCTCCAGACCGTCCTGCACCTGGTGTCGATCCTGGCGTCCAGCAGGCTCAAGTGAGCTCTCCCATGAAACTCGGCGCGGTCATCATCACCATGGGCAACCGCCCCGACGAACTGCGTGCCCTCCTCGACTCGGTCGCCGGGCAGGAAGGCGACCGGATCGAGGTGGTCGTCGTCGGCAACGGCGCACCGGTCCCCGACGTCCCCCCGGGCGTACGGACCGTCGAGCTGCCCGAGAACCTGGGCATCCCGGGCGGCCGCAACGTAGGTATCGAGGCGTTCGGCCCGTCCGGAGCCGATGTGGACGTCCTGCTCTTCCTCGACGACGACGGGTACCTGCCGAACACCGATACCGCCGAGCTGTGCCGGCAGGCCTTCGAGGCGGATCCGAAGCTCGGCATCATCACCTTCCGCATCGCGGACCCGGACACCGGCGTCACCCAGCGACGGCACGTGCCCCGGCTGCGCGCCTCCGACCCGATGCGCTCCTCCCGCGTCACCACGTTCCTCGGCGGCGCGAACGCCGTGCGCAGCCAGGTGATCGCCGAGGCCGGCCCGCTCCCCGGTGAGTTCTTCTACGCACACGAGGAGACCGACCTCGCCTGGCGGGCCCTGGACGCCGGCTGGATGATCGACTACCGCGCCGACATGGTGCTGAACCACCCCACCACCGCCCCCTCGCGGCACGCGGTCTACCACCGTATGGTGGCCCGCAACCGGGTCTGGCTCGCCCGCCGGAACCTGCCCGCCCCGCTGGTCCCCCTCTACGTCGGGGTCTGGCTGCTCCTCACTCTGGTCCGCAGGCCCTCCCCGCCCGCGCTCAAAGCGTGGTTCGGAGGCTTCCGGGAGGGCTGGACGAAGCCCTGCGGCCCCCGGCGCCCCATCCGGTGGCGTACGGTATGGCGGCTGACCAGACTGGGACGGCCACCGGTGATCTGAGAGGCTCTCCTCTGAGACCATGGGCCGTATCCATTCCGCACGGGGAACCTGTCCGCCTCGGCCGCGCCCGGCTGCGCATTGTGAAGACGAGAGTTCTTAACTGTGAGTGACACAACCCACGACGGCGGGATTGCGCTGAGCAGCCCGCCGTCCGCCGACGAGGGACTGAGCGCGTCCCAGCTGGCCGACAAGTACGGCTTGACGGTGAGCGGCGCCCGGCCAGGGCTGTTCGCGTACATCCGGCAGCTCTGGGGCCGGCGGCACTTCATCCTGGCGTTCTCGAGGGCGAAGCTGACGGCGCAGTACAGCCAGGCCAAGCTCGGCCAGCTGTGGCAGGTGGCCACACCGCTGCTGAACGCCCTCGTCTACTTCCTGATCTTCGGCCTGATCCTCGGCACCAACAGGGGGATGAGCCAGGAGGTCTTCATCCCGTTCCTGGTGACCGGAGTCTTCGTCTTCACGTTCACCCAGAGCTCGGTCATGGCAGGGGTACGGTCCATCGCCGGCAACCTCGGCCTGGTCCGGGCCCTGCACTTCCCCCGGGCCTCGCTGCCCGTCTCCTTCTCGCTCCAGCAGCTCCAGCAGCTCCTGTACTCCTTGATCGTGCTCTTCGCCGTGGCGATCGGCTTCGGCAGCTATCCCAGGCTTTCCTGGCTGCTGATCGTTCCGGCGCTGGCCCTGCAGTTCGTGTTCAACACCGGTCTGGCGCTGGTCATGGCCCGGCTGGGCAGCAAGACCCCCGACCTCGCCCAGCTGATGCCGTTCATCATGCGTACCTGGATGTACGGCTCGGGTGTCATGTTCTCCATCCCCGTGATGCTGGAGGACAAGCCGCAGTGGATCGCCGACGTGCTGCAGTACAACCCGGCGGCCGTCTACATGGACCTGGTCCGCTTCGCACTGATCGACGGTTACGGCTCCGAGAACCTGCCGCAGCACGTCTGGGCCGTCGGGCTCGCCTGGGCGCTCGTGGTCGGCGTCGTGGGCTTCGTGTACTTCTGGAAGGCAGAGGAACGGTACGGCCGTGGCTGAGGAATCGTCCCAGGGACACATCCCGACCGTGATCGCGGACGACGTACACATCGTGTACCGGGTCAACGGCACCGGCGGCGGGAAGGGCAGCGCCACCGCGGCGCTGAGCCGGATCATGCGCCGCGGCAAGAGCGAACCGCGTGGTGTGCGCAAGGTGCACGCGGTGCGGGGCGTGTCCTTCACCGCCTACCGGGGCCAGGCCATCGGGCTCATCGGCACCAACGGCTCGGGCAAGTCCACGCTGCTCAGGGCCATCGCCGGCCTGCTGCCGACCGAACACGGCAAGGTGTACACGGACGGCCAGCCGTCGCTGCTCGGTGTCAACGCGGCTCTGATGAGCGACCTGACCGGTGAGCGCAACGTCGTGCTCGGCGGTCTCGCGATGGGCATGAGCCGTGAGGAGATCCGTGCACGGTACCAGGGCATCGTGGACTTCTCCGGGATCAACGAGAAGGGCGACTTCATCACGCTGCCGATGCGTACGTACTCCTCGGGCATGGCGGCCCGGCTCCGCTTCTCGATCGCGGCGGCCAAGAACCATGACGTCCTCATGATCGACGAGGCGCTGGCCACCGGCGACCGCAAGTTCCGGGTCCGCTCGGAGGAGCGGATCCGCGAGCTGCGCAAGGAGGCGGGCACCGTCTTCCTGGTCAGCCACAACAACAAGACGATCAGGGACACCTGCGACCGGGTGCTGTGGCTGGAGAAGGGCGAACTCCTGATGGACGGCCCCACCGAAGAGGTACTGAAGGCCTACGAGCGGGAGACCGGTAAGTAACCCTCGTGCGTGTGGCCCCCGCCGGAGCACGAAGGCGGGGGCCCTCGCGGTGCGCGGACCCGTCGCGGAACGGGTGTGGGAGGGCAGCGGCAGCCCGGGGTCTCCTCCCGGCGGATGACGTCAACTGCCCTCACTTCGGGAAAGGTTGGCGGAGTCCGGTGCGGTGGCCGCAGCGGTGCCGCACCCCGGCGCGGCCCTGTGAGCTGTACAACGTAAGCTGTAACGGTGCTGATTCGCAGCAAACTGGGGTGATACGCCCCCGGCACATCGCCCGTTGTACGCAGTCGCACTCGGCCGGACGAGCGGCGTGTCCGAAAAGGGATGTTTTGGGTCAGCAGTGTAGAACGGGAGATATGACGGCAATGATGGAAAATCTCCAGCTCCGACGTGGTTTCGCCGTCCCCGCGTCGGGCGGTACGCAGTGACCCGTGCCCAGCGGGCGAGCGCCGACGCCGCCGTGACCGCCACACTCGACAAGGCAGCGGACGAGAACTTCCCCGTGGCCCCCTTCTTCCTGCCCCGTGCCTGGCGCGACGACCTGATGGCCGTCTACGGATTCGCCCGCCTCGTCGACGACATCGGTGACGGTGATCTGGCTCCGGGCGGCGCGGACGCCCGCCACCTCGGTCTCGAACCCGGGCAGGGCGAGGACCGGCTCGCCGCACTGGACGCCCTCGAAGCGGACCTGCACCGCGTCTTCGCGGCCACGGGCGACGGCCCGCGCCACCCCCTGATGCGCACCCTGCGCCCCACCGTGCGGCGCTGCGCGCTCACCCCCGAACCCTTCCTCGGACTCGTCGAGGCCAACCGGCAGGACCAGAAGGTCCGCCGCTACGGGACCTACGGCGAACTGCTCGCCTACTGCGAGCTCTCCGCCAACCCCGTCGGACGCCTCGTCCTGCAGATCACCGGCACCGCGAGTCCCGACCGGATCCGCCGTTCCGACGCGGTCTGCACCGCTCTGCAGATCGCCGAACACCTCCAGGACGTCGCCGAGGACCTCGGACGCGACCGGA
The DNA here is from genome assembly GCF_043088245.1 of Streptomyces sp. NPDC014623. Taxonomy (NCBI): domain Bacteria; kingdom Bacillati; phylum Actinomycetota; class Actinomycetes; order Kitasatosporales; family Streptomycetaceae; genus Streptomyces; species Streptomyces sp. NPDC014623. The sequence goes on from NZ_JBIBZU010000012.1 coordinate 98,748, forward strand.
TCTACCTGCCCGCCGAGGACATGGCCCGCTTCCACGTCGGCGAACCGGATCTGGCCGTACCGTCCGCAGGTGCGGCGGTACGCGCCCTGGTCGCGTACGAGGCGGAGCGTGCCCGTGACCTGCTGGACGAGGGCGTCCCCCTGGTGGGCAGCGTCCACGGCCGGCTCAAGCTGCTGCTCGCCGGATTCGTCGGCGGCGGGCGGGCCGCACTCGGCGCGATCTCGGCCGCCGGTTTCGACGTACTGCCCGGACCGCCCAAGCCCACCGCGCCCAGACTGCTGCGCGAAGTGGGAGACGTCCTGCGAAGAGCGCACAGAGAGGGGTGAGCCGGACCGTGGAGGGACAGACGACGTACATGTCGGCACCGGTACAGGCCGCATACAGCTACTGCGAGGCCGTCACCGGACAGCAGGCCCGCAATTTCGCGTACGGCATCCGGCTGCTGCCGTACGAGAAGCGGCAGGCCATGTCGGCGCTGTACGCCTTCTCCCGCCGGGTCGACGACATCGGCGACGGCGAGCTGGATCCGCAGACCAAGCACGCCCGGCTGGAGGACACCCGGGGCCTGCTCGGCCGCATCCGGGACAAGGCGGTCGACGAGGACGACACCGACCCGGTCGCGGTCGCGCTGGCCGACGCGGCGCAGCGGTTCCCGCTGCCCCTCGGCGGTCTCGACGAGCTCATCGACGGCGTGCTGATGGACGTGCGCGGCGCGACCTACGAGACGTGGGACGACCTGAAGACGTACTGCCGGTGCGTCGCGGGTGCCATCGGGCGCCTCAGCCTGGGCGTCTTCGGCACGGAGACGGGCGCGCCCGGCGCCGAACGCGCCGCGGAGTACGCCGACACCCTCGGCCTCGCGCTCCAGCTCACCAACATCCTGCGTGACGTACGCGAGGACGCCGGCAACGGCCGTACGTATCTGCCCGCCGACGACCTCGCCAAATTCGGCTGCTCCGCCGGATTCCACCGGGCCACCCCGCCCCCCGGGTCGGACTTCGCCGGCCTGGTGCGCTTCGAGGTGCGGCGCGCCCGGGCGCTCTTCGCCGAGGGGTACCGGCTCCTGCCCATGCTGGACCGCCGCAGCGGTGCCTGCGTGGCCGCCATGGCCGGCATCTACCGCCGGCTCCTGGACCGGATCGAACGCGATCCCGAGGCCGTCCTGCGCGGCAGGGTCTCGCTGCCCGGCCACGAGAAGGCGTACGTTGCGGTACGTGGCCTGTCGGGCCTCGACGCGCGGTACATCTCACGGCGTACGGCCAGGGGGAGGGTCTGATGTCGGATCAGGGCCGGCGGGCGGGGCGGGCAACCCCCGGCCGCCCCGGTGCGTCCCTGTCCGCGACGGCGCGGCGTACACCGCCGACCCCGGTGGCACGGCGAAGGGAGCAGACATGACCGGCCGGACCCCCGGGTCCTCCCGCGCGGTGGTCGTCGGCGGCGGCCTCGCAGGTGTGACCGCAGCACTGCGGCTCGCCGACGCGGGGCTCGGCGTGACCCTGCTCGAAGGCCGCCCCCGGCTCGGTGGACTCGCCTTCTCCTTCCGGCGTGGCGACCTGTCCGTCGACAACGGCCAGCACGTCTACCTGCGCTGCTGCACGGCCTACCGCTGGTTCCTCGACCGGATCGAGGGGGCCCACCTCGCCCCGTTGCAGGACCGCCTCGACGTGCCCGTACTCGACGTGGCCCGGCCCGGGGGGCCGAGGCTCGGACGGCTGCGCCGTACCGGTCTGCCCGTACCGCTGCACCTCGCCGGAGGGCTCGCCGCCTATCCGCACCTGTCGCCCGCCGAGAAGGCGGGTGTCGCCCGGGCCGCCCTGGCGCTGGGCCGCCTCGACCCCGCCGACCCCGCGCTCGACGGCATCGACTTCGCCACCTGGCTCCGCCGCCAGGGGCAGTCGCACCGCACCGTCGAGGCCCTCTGGGACCTCGTCGGCGTCGCCACGCTCAACGCCACGGCGGCGAACGCCTCCATGGCGCTTGCCGCGAAGGTGTTCAGGACGGGGCTCCTCTCCGAACCGGGAGCCGCCGACATCGGCTGGGCCGCCGTGCCCCTCGGCGACCTCCACGACACCCTGGCCCGCAAGGCGCTCGAATCGGCGGGTGTGGAGATCCACGTGCGCACCCGGGCCGGTGTTCTCACCCGCGCCGGGGACGGCCGCTGGGCCGTGGAGACGGACGGTGAACGGTTCGAGGCGGACACCGTCGTCCTCGCCGTGCCGCAGGGGGAGACCCACCGGCTGCTGCCCGAGGGGGCGCTCGACGACCCGGGCCGGCTGCTCGACCTCACCGACGCACCGATCCTGAACGTCCACGTCGTCTACGACCGCAAGGTGCTGCGCAGGCCGTTCTTCGCCGCGCTCGGATCCCCCGTGCAGTGGGTCTTCGACCGCACGGCGTCCTCCGGTCTCCGGGGCGGCGGCCAGTACCTCGCGGTGTCCCAGTCCGCGGCGCAGGACGAGATCGATCTGCCCGTCGCGGAACTGCGCAAGCGCTACCTGCCCGAACTGGAGCGGCTGCTCCCGGCGGCGCGGGGGGCCGGGATCCGCGACTTCTTCGTCACCCGGGAACGCACCGCGACCTTCGCACCCGCACCGGGTACGGGACGTCTGAGGCCGGGAACCCACACCCGTGCCGCCGGGCTGCACCTGGCGGGGGCGTGGACCGCCACCGGCTGGCCCGCCACGATGGAGGGTGCCGTCCGCAGTGGCTTCAGTGCCGCGGCCGCCGCGCTCCAGGCCCTCGGCCGGCCCCACGTACATCCGCTGCAGGAGGCGGCATGAGCAGTACCACCGGAACAAGAGGAGAGTCTGTGACCCCGGCGAATCCGGCTTACGACACCGTGGCGGACACCACGGACGTCACCGCGCTTCTGGAGCGCGGAAGGGCCCTGTCAGCGCCGGTGCTGCGAGCTGCCGTGGACAGGCTGGCGCCGCCCATGGACACCGTCGCGGCCTACCACTTCGGCTGGATCGATGCCCAGGGCCGACCGGCCGACGGTGACGGAGGCAAGGCCGTGCGTCCCGCGCTGGCCCTGCTGTCCGCGGAGGCGGCGGGCGCCCCGGCAGAGGCCGGGATCCCCGGGGCCGTGGCCGTCGAGCTCGTGCACAACTTCTCGCTGCTGCACGACGACCTGATGGACGGCGACGAACAGCGCCGCCACCGTGACACGGTATGGAAGGTGCACGGCCCCGCCCAGGCGATCCTCGTCGGCGACGCGCTCTTCGCCCTGGCCAACGAGATCCTGCTGGAGCTCGGGACCGTCGAGGCCGGCCGGGCCGCCCGCCGGCTGACCACGGCCAGCCGCAAGCTGATCGACGGACAGGCCCAGGACATCTCCTACGAGCACCGCGAGCGGGTCACCGTCGAGGAGTGCCTGGAGATGGAGGGCAACAAGACGGGTGCCCTTCTCGCCTGTGCCGTCTCCATCGGAGCCGTGCTCGGCGGAGCCGACGACCGTACCGCCGACGTCCTGGAGGCGTACGGCTACCACCTCGGCCTCGCCTTCCAGGCCGTCGACGACCTGCTCGGGATCTGGGGCGACCCGGAGTCCACGGGCAAGCAGACCTGGAGCGACCTGCGCCAGCGCAAGAAGTCCCTGCCCGTCGTCGCGGCGCTCGCCGCGGGCGGCCCCGCCTCGGAGCGGCTGGGTGAACTGCTCGCCGCCGACGCCAAGAGCAGCGACTTCGACAGCTTCTCCGAAGAGGAGTTCGCCGTCCGTGCGGCGCTCATCGAGGAGGCGGGCGGCCGCGAGTGGACCGCCCAGGAAGCCCGCCGTCAGCACACGGTAGCCATCGAGGCGCTGCACGGCGTCGACATGCCGGAACGAGTGCGGGCGCAGCTCACCGAGCTCGCCGACTTCGTGGTCGTACGAAAGAGATGATCACCATCCAGATATGACTCGCAGTCGCCGGCGGGCGCCCCACGGGGCGCCCGCCGACGGAGACCCCAGCACAGCAGAGGACCAAACTGCACGAAGGGGAAGCCATGACAGCGACGACCGACGGGACCACCGGGGCCGCGAACCTCCGCGCAGCCCCGGCCGGACACCCGACCGAACCAACCACTGCAGCGGACGACCTGGCGGCCGTCGCGCGGCGGGCCGCGGAACGCTCGGTGGAGCACCTCCTCGGCAGACAGGACGAGCAGGGCTGGTGGAAGGGCGACCTCGCCACCAACGTCACCATGGACGCGGAGGACCTGCTGCTCCGCCAGTTCCTGGGAATCCAGGACCCGGACACCGTCAAGGCCGCGGCCCGCTTCATCCGGGGCGAGCAGCTCGGCGACGGCACCTGGAACACCTTCTTCGAGGGACCGCCCGACCTCTCCGCCACCATCGAGGCGTACGTGGCCCTGCGGCTGGCCGGGGACCGGCCGGACGACCCCCACATGAGGCGTGCGGCCGGCTGGGTCAGGGAACAGGGCGGCATCGCCGCGTCGCGGGTCTTCACCCGGATCTGGCTCGCGCTCTTCGGCTGGTGGAAGTGGGACGACCTGCCGGAGCTCCCGCCCGAGCTGATGTTCCTCCCGAAGTGGGTCCCGCTCAACATCTACGACTTCGGCTGCTGGGCCCGCCAGACCATCGTGCCGCTCACCATCGTGTCCGCGAAGCGGCCCGTACGTCCCGCCCCCTTCGCCCTGGACGAACTGCACACCGACCCGGCGTGCCCCGGTCCGGACAGGCCCGCCGCTCCCGCCGCCAGTTGGGACGGTGTCTTCCAGCGGCTCGACAAGGCGCTGCACCTCTACCACAAGGTCGCACCGCGCGGACTGCGGCGTATCGCCATGAACAGCGCCGCCCGGTGGATCATCGAGCGTCAGGAGAACGACGGCTGCTGGGGCGGCATCCAGCCGCCCGCGGTGTACTCCGTCATCGCCCTGCACCTGCTCGGCTACGACCTGGACCATCCGGTCATGCGAGCGGGCCTGGAATCGCTCGACCGGTTCGCCGTGTGGCGCGAGGACGGTGCCCGCATGATCGAGGCCTGTCAGTCCCCGGTCTGGGACACCTGCCTCGCGACCATCGCCCTCGCCGACGCGGGTGTGAGCCCTGGTCATCCGGCGCTCGTACGGGCGGCCGACTGGATGCTCGCCGAGGAGATCGTACGGCCCGGCGACTGGTCCGTACGCAGACCCGGACTCGCCCCGGGTGGCTGGGCGTTCGAATTCCACAACGACAACTACCCCGACATCGACGACACCGCCGAAGTCGTGCTGGCGCTGCGCCGTGTCCGCCACCCCGACCCCGCCAGGGTCGAGGCCGCCATCGAGCGCGGGGTGCGCTGGAGCCTCGGCATGCAGTCACGCAACGGCGCCTGGGGAGCCTTCGACGCGGACAACACCAGCCCGTTCCCCAACCGGCTGCCGTTCTGCGACTTCGGCGAGGTCATCGACCCGCCGTCGGCCGATGTGACGGGACACGTGGTGGAGATGCTCGCCGTCGAGGGACGGGCCCACCACCCCCGCACCCGCCGGGGCATCGAGTGGCTTCTCGCCGAACAGGAGGCGAGCGGCGCGTGGTTCGGCCGATGGGGTGTCAACTACATCTACGGAACCGGTTCCGTGGTACCCGCCCTCGTCGCCGCCGGACTGCCGGCCGCGCACCCCTCGGTGCGAAGGGCCGCCGACTGGCTGAAGTCCGTCCAGAACGACGACGGAGGCTGGGGCGAGGACCTGCGGTCCTACCGTGAGGAGAAGTGGATCGGGCACGGCAGTTCGACCGCCTCCCAGACCGCGTGGGCGCTTCTGGCCCTCCTGGCCGCGGGTGAACGGGAGAGCAGGTCCGTGGAGCGGGGGGTCGCCTGGCTGGCGGAGACCCAGCAGGCGGACGGATCCTGGGACGAGCCGCACTTCACCGGGACCGGCTTCCCCTGGGACTTCTCCATCAACTACCACCTGTACCGGCAGGTCTTCCCGCTCACCGCACTCGGCCGGTACGTGTACGGCGACCCCTTCGTCACCGCTGCCGGGGCCGGCGCCCGTACGGGCAAGGGGGCCTGAGCCGATGGGTGGTGCACAGGAGCCGCCCGGTCCCGTCACGCCACTGCTGATCGCGTGTGCGCTCGGCATCGAGCGCTTCGCCCTGCGTACCGGCAGGAGGAGTGCCGTCCCGGGCCCCGGGCCCGTGAGTATCATCAGGTCCGGGATGGGCCCGCGGGCAGCGGAGAGCGCCGTGCGCCGCGCGCTGGGACCGAACGGCGCCGGAGGCACCGCGGTCATCGCCTCCGGCTTCTGCGCGGGACTGGAACCCGGCATGCACCCGGGTGATCTCGTGGTGGCCGAAGAGACCCGGGACTCCGGCGGCACCACGGTCTGCACCGGCACCGGCCTGCTGGTCGACGCCCTGGTCAGGGCGGTGCCCGGCCGCACGGTCCACACCGGCCCGCTGACCGGCTCCGGACATGTCGTCCGGGGGCCGGAGCGGGCCGGGCTCAGGGCCGCCGGTGCCATCGCGGTGGACATGGAGTCCGCGGCGACCCTCCGCACCGCGGTGCGGACGGGGCCACGCCCGGTTGCGGCCGTACGGGTGGTCGTGGACGCTCCGGAGCATGAGCTCGTCCGCATCGGCACGTTCCGCGGTGGAATATCAGCATTCCGCGTTCTCCGTGCCGTGCTTCCGGCTTTTCATGAATGGCACCGATCTTTGCTGCTCCCCAGGAGGTGAGCCCAGATGGCCATGCCGCTCCGTCAGTCCATCAAGGTTGCGACGTATCTCTTCGAACAGAAGCTCCGCAAGCGGGAGAAGTTCCCGCTGATCGTCGAGCTGGAACCCTTGTTCGCCTGCAACCTGGCGTGCGAGGGCTGCGGCAAGATCCAGCACCCGGCCGGAGTGCTCAAACAGCGCATGCCGGTCGCGCAGGCGGTCGGGGCGGTCCTGGAATCGGGCGCTCCGATGGTTTCCATCGCCGGTGGCGAGCCGCTCATGCATCCGCAGATCGACGAGATCGTGCGCCAGCTGGTGGCAAGGAAGAAGTACGTCTTCCTCTGCACCAATGCCATGCTGATGCGCAAGAAGCTCGACAAGTTCACTCCGTCGCCCTACTTCGCCTTCGCCGTGCACATCGACGGACTGCGTGAGCGGCACGACGAGTCGGTCGCCAAGGAAGGCGTCTTCGACGAAGCGGTGGAGGCGATGAAGGAGGCCAAGCGCCGCGGCTTCCGGGTGACGACCAACTCCACCTTCTTCAACACCGACACCCCTCAGACGGTCATCGAGGTCCTCGACTACCTCAACGACGAACTGAAGGTCGACGAAATGATGATCTCGCCTGCCTACGCCTACGAGAAGGCACCCGACCAGGAACACTTCCTGGGCGTCGAGCAGACCCGCGAGCTCTTCAAGAAGTCCTTCGCGGGCGGCAACCGCAGCCGGTGGCGCCTCAACCACTCACCGCTCTTCCTCGACTTCCTGGAGGGCAAGGCCGACTTCCCGTGCACGGCCTGGGCCATCCCCAACTACTCGCTCTTCGGCTGGCAGCGGCCCTGCTACCTGATGAGCGACGGGTACGTGCCCACGTACCGGGAACTCGTCGAGGACACCGACTGGGACGAGTACGGCCGGGGCAAGGACCCGCGATGCGCCAACTGCATGGCGCACTGCGGGTACGAGCCCACCGCGGTGCTCGCCACCATGGGATCGCTCAAGGAGTCCCTGCGAGCGGCGAGGGAGACCGTCGGCGGCGGGAGCCGGTGACGGCGTGACCACGGGGGAGGCGGTCGCACCGGGCCCCCCGCGCTGCCGGCCGGGCCGTTCGCGGAGAGCAGCCCTTCGCCTCACGTCCGGGCCGGGCCGGCGGCGCCCGACGGTGGCAGCGGGAGGGCGGAACACGCCGAGGAAGGGGAACGGGGCATGAAGGACGAACGGCCGGACTTCGATCTGACGCGGATCCTCGCGGAGCGGGGCGCCGAACGCTACGAGCTGCACACCCGGCACCTCAACCACCAGCTGCCGAGGATGCTGCACACCCTCGGTTTCGACAAGGTCTACGAGCGGGCCGAGGGAGCGTACTTCTGGGACGCGGAAGGCAACGACTACCTCGACATGCTCGCCGGCTTCGGTGTGATGGGGCTGGGCAGGCACCACCCCGTCGTGCGCAAGGCGCTCCACGACGTCCTGGACGCCTCGCTGGCCGACCTCACCCGCTTCGACTGCCAGCCGCTTCCCGGGCTGCTGGCCGAGAAGCTGCTGGCACACAGCCCGCACCTGGACCGGGTGTTCTTCGGCAACAGCGGTACGGAGGCGGTCGAGACCGCGCTGAAGTTCGCCCGGTACGCCACCGGCAAGCCACGGATCCTCTACTGCGACCACGCCTTCCACGGGCTGACGGCCGGCTCGCTGTCCGTCAACGGCGAGAAGGGTTTCCGGGAGGGGTTCGCGCCCCTGCTGCCCGACACGGCCATCGCGCTCGGCGACCTCGACGCGCTGCGACGTGAGCTGAAGCACGGTGATGTGGCCGGGCTGGTCGTGGAGCCGGTCCAGGGCAAGGGCGTCCACACCGCACCGCCCGGATTCCTGCGGGAGGCACAGGAGCTGCTGCACCGGCACGAGGCCGTGCTCATCGCCGACGAGGTGCAGACCGGGCTCGGCAGGACCGGTGACTTCTACGCCTACCAGCACGAGGAGGGAGTCGAACCCGATCTGCTCTGTGTCGCCAAGGCGCTCTCCGGCGGTTACGTACCGGTCGGTGCGACGCTCGGCAAGGACTGGATCTTCAAGCGCGTCTACTCGTCCATGGACCGGGTCCTCGTCCACTCCGCGAGCTTCGGATCCAATGCCCAGGCCATGGCGGCCGGGCTCGCCGTCCTCGACGTGATGGAGCAGGAGGAGACGGTCGCCAACGCCCGCCGCACCGGCGATCTGCTGCGGGAACGGCTCACCGCGCTCGTGGGCCGTTACGAACTGCTGCACGCGGTCCGCGGCCGCGGACTGATGATCGGCATCGAATTCGGCAGACCGTCCTCCTTCGGACTCCGCAGCCGCTGGGCGATGCTGCAGGCCGCGCGCAAAGGCCTGTTCGCGCAGATGGTGGTGGTGCCGCTGTTGCGGAAGCACCGGATCCTCACCCAGGTCTCCGGTGATCACCTGGAAGTGATCAAGCTGATTCCGCCGCTGGTCATCGGGGAACCGGAGGTCGATCGCTTCGTGACCGCCTTCACCGCCGTCATGGACGACGCGCACAACGGGGGCGGGCTGATGTGGGACTTCGGCAGGACACTGGTGAAGCAGGCCCTCGCCGATCGCTGAGCGGCTTGCCTCTGAGGCAAATTATTTGCCTCAGAGGAAAGTTCCTGGCCCAATGGAGCCATGAACCCTCCTGGCACAGAGGCGGCCGACGAGCTTCCGGGGATCGCGCCACGCCTGCGCGACCTGCGTCGTGGTCGCGGCCTCACCCTGGAGGCCGCAGCCGGACGGGCGGGCCTCTCCCCGGCCCACCTCTCCCGGCTCGAAACGGGTCGTAGGCAGCCCTCGCTGCCGATGCTCCTCGGCCTTGCCCGTGTCTACGGTACGACTGTCTCCGAGCTCCTGGGAGAGCTGCCCCCCGAGCGTGACGCGATCGTGCGCGGCGGTCCGCCCGAGGGTCCGTCGCGCGGCGCCGAAACGGGCGGCTGGCTCTACCGGCAGGCGGGCGGACCGGGCCGTGCCATGCAGGCGCTGCGCGTCCAGGTCCCCTACGGTGCCGAAGGCGATCTCGTGCGTGTCCACCCCGGAGAGGAGTGGCTGTACGTCCTCGACGGCCGACTGCGGATCGTGCTCGGGGAGACCGTGCACGACCTCGATCCGGGTGACAGCGCGCACTTCGACTCGCTCACCCCGCACCGGATCGCGGCGCTCGACACCGCTGGGACGCGCCTGCTCTTCGTCCACACACTGCTGCAGAGCCCGGCCGCCGAGCTGTGCCTGGGCGGCGGGATCCACCGGCTCTGATCCCGCGCACCCACCGTCCGCACCTTTCACCACCGCGCGCTCTCCGCGATCGCGCCCCCCTTCGTCACCCTGGCCCGAGCGGCCGGAAGAGAGGACTGACATGTCCGATTCGGAGTACTACGACCCGCTCACCCCGCGCAACCCGCGCAAGGCGAAGAGCGCGGACACGCAGGAGCGGCGCATCCCCCGCGGTCTCGTGATCCGGCTCGTCGCCTACCTGGTGGCCGGACACGTCGTCGCGGCCTTCCTCTTCCTTCTCTTCACCGTGGCGGGGGAGGGCTGACCTCCGGCGTCACGCCTCCTCGACGAGGCGTTCGCGCAGTTTCGCGCGGGTCTCGTCGCTGATCTTCAGTCCCTCGAAGAGGTAGCGGTCCGTGCTGCCCCAGATCTCCTCGATGGTGGCGAACGCCGCGTCGAGGTATTCGGCGTGGGCGCCGAAGAGCGGATTGAGCAGCTCCATCACCTCGTCGGACATCCCTGCGGGCGAGGTGTCGCTGCGCTTCACCTTGTAGCGGCGGTGCGCGTCGTTCGACTTGAGGTAGTCGGCCTCGATGGCCTCCTTCTCGACGCCGACCGCGAGCAGTGAGACCGCGATCGACAGGCCGGCCCGGTCCTTGCCCGCCGCACAGTGCATCAGCGCCGGCACGCTGTCCTCGGCCAGCGCGTGCAGCACGCGGCTGTGTTCGGCGGTGCGGTCCTTGATGATCGAGCGGTACGAGGCGACCATCCGCTCCGTCCCCCTGCCGTCGGCCAGGATCGAGCGCAGTTGCTGGATGTTCCCGTCACGCACCAGCCGCCAGAACTCCGCGCCGTCGGCGGGATCGGAGAGGGGGATGCTGACGTTCCGGACACCGGGAAGCTCGATGTCGAGGCCGTCGAGCTTGTGGTCGGCGGCATTGCGGAAGTCGAAGATCGTGTGCAGCCCGAGTCCGGCGAGGAAGGCGGCGTCGGCCTCGGTGGCGTGGGCGAGGTGACCGCTGCGGTAGAGGCGCCCGTACCGCACGGTGCGGCCGTCCACGGTCGGAAGTCCGCCGACGTCACGGAAGTTGCGGACGCCGGTCAGGTCGACGTCCGTCGGCTCGGGGCGGGCCGGCGGGACCTCTGGCAACTGCGTCACAAGGGCTCCTGGAGTGTCAGGCGTCGGCGCCGCTCGCCGACGGGGCACGCCCGCGACGATACGACATGGCTGCATCGGGCAACCGTCTTGGCCGCCCGGTGCGGGCCTCACCGGAGATGACGGTCGCCGCATGTCCGTATTGGTGCTTTTTTGTGAACATGCCCTACTTATTCAGTAGATGGGTCGAGGCAGGTGAGCGGGATCATATCTGTGACGGTGCGTGGTGAAGGTGCCGACGACTATTCCGGACGCCGAGCGGAAAGCCAAGATCCGTAATCCACGGAGTGTGACGGGAATTCCGTACCGGAAATGAAGAGCGGATTCCGGTCCGTGATCCGCGGCTTGTCCGTGGCGTCCCGGCTCGCTTACGGTCACGGTCAATCCGGACGGAACGCCTAATCCTGCCGCCGCCCGGAATCCGCACCGACTCACGTGTGGCAGGAGCGGGGGAACCAGGTAGGCCGCCGGCCGGAGGGATCCGGTACGGCTAGGGGTCAAGCCGCACGCACCGCGCGGCCGGGCATCTCCAGTCCGAACCCGACAGCTCACCTCGCAGGCGCCGGAGAGGAAACCCCCCATGCCCGCAAAAGGCAAGCACCGTCGTACGAAGACCGGCCCGATCTCCCGAGGCGTCCTCGCCGCAGGGACCGGCGGCGCCGTTCTCGCCCTCCCGCTGATCGGCGCCACCGGCGCCCACGCCGCCGAGCAGGCCGCTCCGGCTGCCAAGTCCGCCGCCGCGCACAGCACCCTCAGCTCCGCGGCCGCGGCGAAGGGTGCCCCGAAGACCTACTCCGTGGTCTCCGGCGACTACCTCTCGAAGATCGCTGCCGACAAGAAGGTCAAGGGCGGCTGGCAGAAGCTGTACCAGGACAACCGTGAGGTCGTCGGCGAGGACCCGGGCCTGATCCTCCCGGGCATGAAGCTGACCCTCGGCGCCAAGGTGTCCGGCTCCGCGGAGAAGGCCTCCGAGGCCGTCCCCTCGACGGCGGGGAAGGCGGCCCCGGCCGAGAAGGCCGCCGCCCCGGCAGCTCCGGCCGAGAAGGCGGCCGCGGCGACCACCGACGCCGGTGCGTCGGAGAGCGGCAGCTCCGGTTACGCCGCTCCGGTCGAGGGCGCCGGTGTCACCACCCAGTACCGCGCCTCCGGCGCCAGCTGGTCCAGCGGTTACCACACCGGTGCCGACTTCCAGGCGGCCTCCGGCACCAGCGTCAGGTCCATCGGCCCGGGCACGGTGGTCTCCGCGGGCTGGAGCGGCTCGTACGGCAACGAGGTCGTCATCCAGCACAGCGACGGCATGTACTCCCAGTACGCGCACCTGTCCTCGCTCGGGGTGTCGGCCGGCCAGGCCGTCACGGGTGGCCAGCAGATCGGCCTCTCCGGCTCCACCGGCAACTCCACCGGTCCGCACCTCCACTTCGAGGTCCGGACCGGCCCGGGCTACGGCTCGGACGTCGACCCGATCGCCTACCTGCGTTCGCACGGAGTCTCCGTCTGAGGCACACCACCCGAAGGCGGGCGAGAGGGGCGGTGCGCGGCGGCGCACCGCCCCTCTCCTTGTTCCGGCTTTACCAAAAACTGACCGGGTGGTCTTTCTCACCACCCGTCAACCCCTTATTACGGTCGCGTAGGTCACAATCGAAGGTGCAAGATAAACCCTTGTGGCAGACGATTCGAGAAACAGACGACGAGGCATCATCGGGTCGTACGCAGCGATTGGCGACAGCTTCACCGAGGGAGTCGGAGACCCCGGTCCCGGCGGGACGCTCGTCGGCTGGGCGGACCGGCTCGCGGTTCTCCTCGCGGACCAGCTCCCCGGCTCCGATGCGGTGGTAGGTCCGGCGGACGACACGCACGGGAACTTCCGTTACGCCAATCTCGCCGTACGCGGACGTCTCCTCGACCAGATAGTCGAGGAACAGGTCCCTCGCGCCAAGGAGCTGGCACCTGATCTGGTGAGCTTCTGCGCGGGCGGCAACGACATCCTCCGTCCCGGCTCCGACCCCGACGACGTCGCGATCCGGTTCGAGCGCGCGGTCGCCGATCTGACACGGACGGTCGGCACGGTCATGGTCACCACCGGCTTCGACACCCGCGGCATCCCCGTGCTCAAGCACCTGCGGGGCAAGATCGCCATGTACACCGCGCACGTCCGGTCCATCGCCGACCGCTACGGCTGCCCGGTGCTGGACCTGTGGTCCCTGCGGTCCGTGCAGGACAGGCGCGCCTGGGACAACGACCGGCTGCACCTCTCGGCGGAGGGGCACACCCGCGTCGCGCTGCGTGCCGCCCAGGTCCTCGGCATCGAGGTACCGGCCGACCCCGACCAGGTGTGGCCCCCGCAGGCCCAGCGCGGGGCACTGGACCTGCGGCGCGACGACATCCAGTGGGCGCGTGAATATCTCGTTCCGTGGATCGGCCGCCGGCTGCGCGGGGAGTCCTCCGGGGACCACATCGCGGCCAAGCGTCCCGATCTGCTGCCGCTCTGACCCTTCGTCTCCGGATGCCGCCCCCTGGCCGCTGTCGCTCCGTCAGCGGCTGACGACGGGGAGCGGACGCCGGGTGGGGCCGGGGGGCACGAGCCCGCCCGGGGCGGGTACCCGTAGCGGGCGGGCGGGTATCCGCTCCAGCACGCCGCCCGCGAAGACGTCGTACAGCGGCAGTGTCTCCAGGTGCACGTAGCCGATGTGGCAGTCGCACACATCGAGCGGACAGCCGCGCGGGCCGAGCGAGCCGCGGTAGCTGCCGTCGTAGAGATTGCCCAGTTCCGCACGGACGAAGTGACAGCGGCGCACCGTCCCGTCACCGTCCACCGATATGACCGACCGGCCGGTCCGGCAGGGCAGCCCGGCCGAGCGGTGCGGATGCCTGCTGTACGGGAACAGCGGGTCCAGGGCCGTCCACCGGCCCGCCTGTTCGTCCGAATAGGCGTGCCCCTCGGCGGCGTTGACCCAGAGATACACCTCGGGCGGCAGCGCGGCACGCAGCCGGCGGGCCTCCCCCAGATGCTCGTCGAGACCGACGATCCCGACGCTGTACCGCACCCCGAGGGCCGTCAGCTCCCGGCACCGGCCCAGGAACCGTTCGTACGGCGTCTGACCGGGGTGGTAGGTGCACCACAGGGCGACCTTGTCGCGTTCCGCCTCGGCCAGCCAGCCGGTACGGCCGCTGAGGTTGGTCTGTACGGCGACCCGGCCGATGTGCGGCAATCGCGACAGCTCGACGAGCGCCCTCCGGTACCAGGACCGGACCAGACCCTCGCCCCACGGGGTGAACAGCACCGACAACCGGTCGCCGGTCTGCTCGGCCGCCCACGCAGTGAACCTCTCCAGGGCCGCGCGGTCCGTCCGCAGCTGCTCCCTGCTGTCCCGCCGCTTGGCGAACGGACAGTAGGGACAGTCGTAGTCGCACGAGGCGAGCGGGCCCCGGTAAAGAATCGTCAGGTCCATGCTCATCGGAGGGCTCACTTCGCCTCGTAGGCGGCCATGGCGGCCCGCACCGCCGGGGAGAACAGCTCCGGGCCCAGGGCGTCCGAATGGGCCAGGCCCTCGGGGGAGAGACGCAGCAGGTCGGGGGCCGCCGAATCATCCAGCCAGCCGCGCGCCGTGAAGAGCTCCAGCTCGGCCGGGAAGTCCTCGTACACGTCGGTGGCGAAACGCTCGCGGTACCCGGCAGCGCGCATGCCCTCGGCCTGGAGGAGCGACTGGAGAAGGTGGCGCCGGCGCGCCTCGCCGTCGTCGACGTACCGGCCGACCTCCGCACGGGAGAAGTCCTCGGTGGCGGTGAAGTCGTCGATGATGCCCCGGATCTCCCGCATCTCCACGGCGTAGTCGAAGGAGTAGTGCAGGGAGGAGGTGTACGAGCGGGCGCCGCAGCCGAGCCCGATCATGCCGTCCGTCTGGCAGGCGTGGTCGTCGGGGCCCGCGTGCGGGGCCCCGGTGCGGCGGAACATCCGCATCGACACCTGCTCGTAGCCATGGGCCAGCAGGTGGTCGCGGCCCGTGCGGTACAGCCGCAGCCGCTGTTCGTCCCATGCGGTGTCCGATGCCTCTGCTCCGGAACCCAGCCTTCCGAGACCGGTCAGCGGCCGCACGTACAGCGGGTAGAGGTAGAGCTCCTCCGGGCGCCAGGCCAGGGCGGCATCCAGCGAGGCGCGCCAGGTCGCCCCGGTCTGCCCCTCGATGCCGTAGATCAGATCGATGTTGAGGACCGGGACGCCGGCGTCGCGGATCCGGCCGAGGGCCGCCTCCACCTCGAAACGGTGCTGCGGGCGGACGGCGGCCCGTGCCTCGGCGTCCACGAAGCTCTGCACGCCGATGCTGATCCGGGTGGTGCCCCGGCCGGCCAGCACGGCCAGCCGGTCCGCCGTGGCCGTCGACGGCGAGGTCTCGACCGACAGGGGCATCCCCTTGAGGCCGGCGCCCATCCGCTTCTCCGCGATGTCGCAGAGGCGCTCCAGCTCGTCGGCGGTGAGGAACGTGGGGGTACCGCCACCGAACGCGGCGGCGGCGAAACGAACAGGCTCCTCGTCACCCAGGGCATCCCGGACGGCGGCGGCCTGCCGGTCCAGCGCGTCGAGGTAACGCGTCGTCAGCTCCTCGGGCGCGCCGATCCGGGTGAACAGATTGCAGAACCCGCAGCGGACTTCGCAGAACGGTATGTGGAGGTAGAGCGAGAGCGCGTCCTTGCGCTCCGCCGCCCAGAGCTCGCTCAGCGACGGACGTCCGGCGGGGGAGTCGGCGAGAGGGCGGTAGGCCGTCTTGTGCGGGTAGGCGTAGACGTAGCTGCGGTACGGACGGATGCGGGCCGTGGTGGTCATCGGGTCGCCCCTGGTTCGAGGAAGAAATGGGCATAGGGCACGGTCCAGACGGATTCGTGACCGATCCGGTGACCGGTGTGGCCGTCTTCGCCGTACGCCGTGCCGTGATCGGAGCAGACGATGGCGAAACACCTGCGACGACTGCTCGCCGCCGCGAAGAGACGCCCGATGTGCCGGTCCACGTACTCCAGCGCTGCGGCGTGGGTGGCCCTGGAGTCACCGGAGCCGGCGGTGGCACCACGCAGGTGGAACCAGTTGGGCTGGTGCAGCGCCGACACATTCACGAAGAGGAACAACCGCTGTTCGTGCGGGAGTTCCGCGACGACGCGTTCGGCCCGCGAGACCTGGGCCTCGAAGGACGTCGGAGAAGTGACACCGAACTCCGGCTCCCAGTGGCTCTCCTGGAACATGTCCGGCAGCACCGAGCCGAGTGGTGGGCGGCGGTTGAAGAAACCCACTCCACCGACACACACCGTGCGATAGCCCACGGCGGTGAGACCGGAGAGGAAGTCGGGGGTTTCGTGGACGAAGGTGCCGTCCGCGGTCGACTCGCTGCCCGCGAAACGCGCGGCGAACAGCCTCGGGTGAGGGCCGGGAGCGGCGGGCGTCGGCAGGAATCCGGCGAAGATCGCCTGGTGGGAGGCGTAGGTGAAGCTGCCCGGGGCGTGCCTCTTCTCCCAGACACCGCCGGGCAGGTGCCGGAGGAGGTTCGGGATGCGCCCGGCCGCTGCCAGCTCCTCGGCCACGTCGAACCGCAGGGTGTCCAGGGTGACGAGGAGAAGGTCGTGGCTGCCCACGATCGCGTTCATGTCGGGACCGGGGGGCTGCCCGTCACAGGACGTGGGATCAGGAGACTTCTCTGACACGGTCGTTCCTTGCTCGCTCGTTGTTCGTCGGGCCGGTCCCACGGCGGACGCCGTCGGACCGGTCGTCGTGTGACACGGCCGCCAGTACGGCGGCGACCTGCGCACCGTAGGTGTCCAGCGCCTCCGCGCCGCTGCCCGGCAGACCGGTCAGCCGCGGCAGGAGGTCCCCGAAGGCGTTCACCTCGCCCACGGCGAAACGCCGCCACCCCGTCGCGGGCAGCAGATCGACGCCCACGCACAACGTGTCCGGAAAGCAGGCCGCAGCCCGCTCGCACACGGCGAGTGCGGCGCTCCAACTGCCGCCCGCGGCTTCGACGGCGGCCCGCACCTCGTCCAGATCCCCCCGCGCACCCCCCAGGTGCAGGTTGGTCATGGGGGACCGGCTCGTCCTCACGACAGCATGGGTCGCCCGTCCCGCGACCACCACGACCCGGAGGTCGGCGACGCGGCCCCGCTGGGACGCCTTGGGCAGCCAGCGCTCGACGTGCAGTCCGTCCGGGGCCAGGGCATCGACGAGCGCCGCCACCTCGTGCTCCGTCGTGCAGCGGCGCACCCGCAGCGAGTTGAACAGCCGGCCCTCCTCGTCCCGCTCCACGGAGGTGGACGCCTGGATCCTGCCCGGCCCCGCCGTCTCCAGGGCCATCACGCCGGAGGCGGAGGAACCGTGCGCGGGTTTCAGGAACACCCGCGGCATGCGGTGTTCCGCCATCAGCCGACGCACATCCGCCCACCCCCGCACGGGGCTCGCGCCGGGTCCCGAGGTGGGGGAGTCCGGCACCGGAACCCCGGCAGAGTCCAGTACGCCGTGGCAGAGCCGCTTGTCGAACAGCACAGCGATGTCCTGCGGGCCGTCCAGCAGCACCGCACCCGCCGCCCGGGCCACCCGCGCGACCTCCTGCACCGCCGAGGTGAACCGTGCGTACCAGCGGGCCGACCCCTCGACCCTGGCCGGGTCGTCGCCCCCACGCAACAGCCGGTCCACCTCTGCGTCCTCACCGGGCGAATCGATGCGCACGGTCTCCCCGGGGAGGAAGACGGCCCCCTCCCGCAGCACCTCCAGCCAGGACACCGTGCGCGCGGCGGGCAGACCCGCGGCGCGCACGGCGTCCTGGAAGAGGCCGACCCTGCGGTTGGCGGGATTGCCGACGACCGCGAAGCGCGGCGGTTCGCTATGCGCCGACGGTGACATGGCGGGCCTCGTCGTCCTCGGGGTCCCGGTCGACCGCCTCGTCCGGCCCGACCCGGGCACCTGCCGGGGAGACCAGCTCCTCGATGCGGGAGAGGGCGGGGTCCGGGAGGTGGTGACGGCGCGAATCCAGCACGGAGGCGTGGACCGGCGGGCCGTGAAAGACGTCGGGGTGAATGATGCCGGTCATCGTGCCCTCACTCCGCGACCGCGGTGTAGCGGCCCTCCGGGCCGCGGTCGTCCCACGGTTCGCATCGATCGGACAGATTCACCGACACACCGTGCGGCTCCAGCGCCTCCGCCGTGCGGCGCTCCATGGCAACGGTCAGGAAGTGGTGGTGCAGGTCGAGTGAGGTGAGGTGGGTGAGCGGCTGGCCCTCGAGCAGCGCCGCCGCGCCCTCGTCTCCCAGTGTGCCGTTCGACAGGTCGAGCGAACGGAGCTGCGCGACGACCGGTGCCGAAGCGACCGCGGCGGCGATCTCGTTCTGCAACTCGCTGTTGCACAGGCCCAGGTGGCGGAGCCGGGGGAAGCGGGTGCCGGTGAGCAGTGGCGCGAGGTCCGGAACGACCACGTCGCCCCCGTACGCGGAGACACCGAGCCAGAGCTCCAGGCGCTCCAGAGCCGGCAGCTCGCTGCCCAGAATTCCGCGCAACGCCTCCGCGGGCAGCCCACCGCTCTCGATGACGAGCCCTCGCAGGGACTCGTGCTCGACGGGAGGGAACGCCAGGCCGGTGCCACCACGTACACCGAGATGGGTCAGATCCGGGAAGGCGGTGAGCAGAGCGGTGACGTCCGACTGCTCGATCCACGAGATCTCGGCCTCCTCCACCACGAGGTCCCCGACGAAAACCGCCCTGAGGGAGGTCAGCCGACGGGCCGCGGCGATGACGAGCCCGATGGGGTAGGCGGAGGTCTCCTCGTAGCACTCGCCCCACTGCCCGATGATCAGAGCCTGGACGCCTGACGGGTCGACGGTTTCGAGGAAGGCCTTGAACTCCTCCTCCCAGCTGACGCCCCCCTCGTCGGGGTCGAACGGGTCGACGCTGATGCGCCAGGCCGCGGAATCGGCCGGTGGAAGGGCCGTCCCGTCGGTCTCGCGCCGGAAATCGACGGCCGGGAGGCCGAGCAACTCGTGCAGACGGTCCGCGTCGGACATGGCACTGAGCTCCTGATACTGGGGACGGCTGATGTCCGCAAGGTCTATCAAGCGTCACTGACAACGGCGTGACCGGGCCCGGGTTCCCGCCGATGTCAGACCCCTCTCGTAGCGTCTTCCCCGTGGCCGGCACAAGGGGTGCCGAGCCGGAGGGGAGACGTCTGTGTACCGGCAGGGCGACGTGCTGATGATGGCGCTGGAGGAGTCGGAGGTGCCCGCGCATCTCCTCGACGCACCGGGCGAACCGCGCGACGGGCGGGGGAGGCTGGTCCTGGCGCTGGGTGAGGTCACCGGCCACGCGCACGCCGTGCAGGGGCCGGGCCGGCTGATGAGGGAGGCGGGACCCTTCGGCCCGATGCTGCTCCATCTCCCGGAAGGCGGGCGCGTGGTCCACGAGGAGCACGCCGCGATAGCGCTGCCGCAGGGCTGGTACCGCGTCGTGCGCCAGCGCGAGTACGCCCCGGGCGCGGTCCGGATCGTCGCGGACTGACCCACCGTGTGGGGCGTGCGGTGATGTGCGGACAGGGAACAGGAACAGGGGACGGGGAACACCGATGCAGCATGTGAACACGTGGCGGGCCGTGGCGGCGGCCACGGGCAGGGCCGACCGGGACGCGGCCGAGGACGGGGTTCGGCTCGCCTACCGCAGCGCGGGGCTCGACGAGCCCGAGCGCATCATCTGGGCGGATTCGCCCAGGGCAGCGGTCGAGGCGGTGGAGAAGCTCTCCGGCGCGGGCCGCTCGGTGCGCGAAGAGGTCCGTACCCGGCCCTGGGCGGAGGAACGGCGCCGGATGTACGACGAACTGGGCCCGGCCGGCTGGTCCTCCCTGTGGTCCGCCACCGGGGCCCAGCTCTGGGAGACCACGGCCGCACTGGCCGAGCGGATACGGACAGGGGTCGTCACCGAGCTCGCGTCACGCCCCGAGGACGAATCCGGCATCCGTCTCGTGCTGCTCGACGCGGTCCTCGGACAGCACGACGCTGCCTGGCTCGCAGCCTTCGACGGCCACGGCGACCGGCTGACCGGTCTGGCGGAGGTGGCCAGGAACGCCGGCTGGTGGTGGCCCTACGAGCACGCGGTGGTGATCAGCGACCGGCCCGAGGTGCTCCACCGTGACGAGGCGGGGCGGCTCGACCGGGGTGACGGGCCGGCTGTCGCCTACCCGGACGGCTTCGCCCTGTACGCCTGGCGAGGGATGCCTGTGCCGGCCGAATTCCTGGGCGGTCTGGCGAGCCTGACCCCGGACCGGATCCGCGCCGAGGAGAACGCGGAGCTGCGCCGCGTGATGCTCGAGTACTACGGCTACGACCGCTACCTCGCGGAGTCGGGCGCGGAGCCGGTGCACCGGGACGGGACCGGGGTCCTCTGGCGCATAGCGATGGAGGGCGACGAGGACGTCGTGATGGTCGAAGTCGTCAACTCCACCCCCGAGCCGGATGGCACGCACCGCACCTACTGGCTGCGCGTACCGCCCAGGACCCGGACCGCGAAGGAGGGCGTCGCCTGGACCTTCGGTCTCGAGGGCGAGGCCTACGCGCCGGTGCGCCAGACCTGACCGGATGCGTGCCGCCCCCGCCGGCCGGTCCTGGGCCCCGGTGTCCTCGAACGGTCTGCGTGCCGGCCCTGGACCGGGCAGGCGGCTCCTCCGGGGCCCCCGCGCCCCGTCCGGACAGGTCGAGCCCGGTGCCCGGGCGACCTGTGCCCGGCGCCTCAGGCGGTCAGAGCCTCGTGGGCGATGCCGAGTTCGCGGGCGAGCGCCTCTTCGGTCCACTGCAGCATCGTGGCCCGGGAGAGCGGACCCGCGTACGACATCATCTGGACGGCCAGTCCGTCCAGCAACGCAGTCAGCCGCCAGGCCACGGACATCGGGTCCTCGCAGTGGAACTCACCCGCCGCAGCACCCTCCTCGATGACCTCGGCCAGCTCCGCCTTCCACTGCTGGTCGAGATCTCCGGCCACCTCACGCAGCGCAGGATCACGCAGGGACGAGGCCCAGCCCTCGATCCACAACCGCCATCCCTTGGCCCGGCCGGTCGGCGCATACCAACGAACGGCCGCCCGAAGCCGCCGGACCGCGCTGGTGCGACGGGTCAGCAGCTTGCGCAGATGCGCGAGATCGGCCTCGGCGGCGTAGGCGAAGGCGGCGGCCACCAGTTTCTCCTTGGACGAGAAGTGGTAGAGCACCAGGGCGTTGCTCACCCCGAGAACAGCGGCCACATCGGCGATACGGACGGCGGACACGCCCCGTACCTCGATCTGCTCGACGGCAGCGCGCAGGAGGTCCTCACGACGCTCCGCCACGCTCAGCCGTACTCTCGCCACTCGGTTACCTTAGCCAATTCCCAGATCCTGGCTGCCGGCCCCAGGACCCCGTCGGCCACCGGCACCAGCCGAGCGGTTCCGCCATCCCCGGAAGCCGGGCCGTCACGAGCGCGTGCGCGGCTGCCCGCAGCCGTCCGCTCCAGGACACGGGCGACGCGGGCGCGCGGGTCACAGCCGGTACCGCCCCTGGCGCCGCCCGGCGGGAGGCGGCGCGCCCGAGGACCACAGTTCGCGGAGATCAGCAGGGGCGGGGCAGGGGCGTCATGGGGCAGCGGCCGACGCCGCGGAGCACCGGATGTGACGTCCTCGTACCCAGAATGCGGAATCCTGCGGAGGGTACGGACGTTGGAGTCGGCATGACGGACACCGAACCCGGGCGCGAGGCGCTGCTCCGACTCGTCGGAGAGTGCGACGGCGGGGTGCTGGTCACTCTCAAGAGTGATGGTAGGCCCCAGCTGTCCAATGTGAACCACGCCTATTACCCCGAAGAAGGGGTCATCCGTGTCTCCATCACGGAAGGCCGGGCGAAGACCCGCAACCTCCGCCGCGACCCACGGGCGAGCTACCACGTGACCAGCGACGACCGGTGGGCCTGGACCGTCGCCGACGTCACCGCCGAGCTGACTCCGCCCGCCGCCGACCCCCACGACGCGACCGTGGAGCAGTTGGTCACCCTCTACCAGGACGTGCGGGGAGAGCATCCCGACTGGGACGACTACCGTCGGGTGATGGTCCAGGACCGCAGAGTCGTCCTGACTCTGCGGATCGAGCACGTCTACGGCCAACCGCGTACCTGATGCGACGCCCCTGCGACACGGCTCCGGGGAAAACGCTCGACGCTGCTCCTCCCACCGCCGGGCTCTCGCTCTGTCGCGCCTCCCGACCATAATGAGACGACCGACTCCCTCAGGAGATGCTGTGACCGGCGCCGACCCCCAGCCCTCACTCCGTACCCGACTCCGCTCACTCCGCCCCGATGCCTTCGGGGCGGACCCGGCCGGGGCGCGGATGGAGCGGATCCGCCGCTCGCCCAATTTCACCGACGGAGTGTTCCAGAACCCGGAAGGAGCGCGGACCAGGCCGTCCGGCTCCATGCTCGACTTCGCCAAGGTGTACTTCCGCAAGGAGGAACGGGCCCGCAGAGCCCCCCTCGGCGCCGTGCCCGTCCATGCCACGACCCTGGCCGACCTGGCCGCGCCGTCGGCCACGGGCCTGCGGGTGACCTGGCTGGGCCACTCCAGCGTGCTCGTCGAGATCGACGGACGGCGAGTGCTGTTCGACCCGGTCTGGGGTGAGCGGTGCTCGCCGTTCGCGTTCGCCGGGCCGAAGCGGCTGCACCCTGTCCCGCTGCCTCTCGCCTCGCTCGGGTCCGTCGATGCCGTCGTGATCTCCCATGACCATTACGACCACCTGGACCTGCCCACGATCAGGGCCCTCTCCAGGACGGACACGGTGTTCGCGGTGCCGCTCGGCGTGGGTGCCCACCTGGAGCGGTGGGGGGTGCTCCCGGACCGCGTCCGCGAACTCGACTGGAACGAGACCGCGCAGATCGCAGGCCTCAGCCTGACCGCCACCCCCGCGCGGCATTTCTGCGGACGAGGGCTGCGCAACCAGCAGCACACGCTCTGGGCGTCGTGGGCCGTGGCCGGCCCGGAGCACCGGGTCTACCACAGCGGGGACACCGGTTACTTCTCCGGTTTCCAGGACATCGGCGCCGAACACGGCCCCTTCGACGTGACGATGATCCAGGTCGGCGCCTATTCGGAGTACTGGCCCGACATCCACATGACACCGGCAGAAGGACTGCGGGCGCACCTGGACCTCCAGGGAGGCCGGCCGCATGGTGCGCTGATGCCGATCCACTGGGGCACGTTCAACCTCGCGCCGCATGCGTGGGCGGAGCCGGGGGAGTGGATGAAGGACGCGGCCGAGGAAGCCGGCCAGACGGTGGCGTTCCCGAGGCCGGGCGAGCCGTTCGAGCCGGCGGGGGAGCTGCCGGTCCAGCCGTGGTGGCGGGCGGTCTCCGGTCCGATCGCACACCCCTGGCGGCGTCCCCGGATCGCTGGGGGTGCGGCCGGGACGAGCAGGGGTGATCTGGACCTCGCGGGTGAGCGGTGACGTCGGCCGGGACGAGCTTGGTGAGACGGTCCGGGTACCGGAGCGTCTTCCGGCCGATGAGCTGGGTCGTTCGCCGCTGGTAACCGGCCGTGGTCGGGTCGGTGATCCACGAGGGGGATTCGGCGCGCGGCGCGTGCTGGAGCGCCGGGCCCTGGATCACCGGGGAGCCCGGACCGCCGCACTCCACCGTTCCGGCCCCGGCCCCGCCGGCGACGGGGCGCCGACCCTCCCGAGGCCGCGCAGGGGTGAGGTCACCGGCGCCGCGACCATCCCGGTGGCCGCCGACGCCGAGGCCCTGATGCTGCTTACACCCGTGGCCTGCACCATTCGGCCGCGTGCCCTGCGCGTCCTGGTGCCCCGGGACGGGCCGGGCGCCGCGCCACCGGAACCG
This sequence comes from Streptomyces sp. NPDC014623, assembly GCF_043088245.1. NCBI lineage: Bacteria > Bacillati > Actinomycetota > Actinomycetes > Kitasatosporales > Streptomycetaceae > Streptomyces > Streptomyces sp. NPDC014623. The sequence goes on from NZ_JBIBZU010000012.1 coordinate 122,644, forward strand.
CCGCTGGTCCGGCGGCGGATCGTGACCCTCGCCCTGGCCGCCCCGGACGCGTCGAAGGCCGAGCGAGGCTCCCTGCGGCCGGCCCGCCGCCGGCGGTTGCAGGGCCCCGCGACCGCGCGATCACCGGTTCCGGAGCGGCCGCGCCCCGGCCAGTGCCGTGAGGAACCCCTCGGACAGACGCGCGGCCGGATTCCCGGCGGCCGGTGCATGCGGCCCGGCCTGTTCACAGGCACGGACCACCGCTCGTACGTGGGAACCGGGGAAGGTGTCCGCATAGGCCCCGCGGTCGTCTGCGGAGTAGGCGAGCGCCAACGCGTCGCTCAGGGCCAGCGCGTGCGCCTCGGCGAAGGCGCGCGCGCCGGCGGCGCAGCTCAGTTCGGCGTACTCGTGACCGTAGGCGTCGGCCTCGGCCGGGGACCGGCCCTGGGACAGCGCGTAGTCGCGGGCCCCCGCGTGGCCCTCGGTGTAGGCGGCCGTCCGGTCGTACGCCGCGGCGTGGAGGTGGAGCAGGACCGGATGCAGCGCGGTCCGCCAGGCGTCCGGGGCAGCCGGTCGCCCCGCGGCCGCCCCGGTGTGCAGACGGGCGAGTGAGGAGACCGGCACCGCCTCCGCGCCGGGCACCGCCTCGGCGACGAGGGGCAGGACCGTGTGGCGGTGCCAGTCGTGGACCACCGACAGGCCGGAGCCCACCGACAGACCGGTGACCGTGTCCTCCCCGTACCGCTCCCGGAGCAGCGTGTGCAGACGAAGGGCCCAGCCGCCGCGGGCGCCGGCCGGCAACTCGTCGTGAAGGGCGGTCGCAACAGGCCACAGCCCTAAGGGAGATGCCGGGCCGGACACGGACCCGGGCCCGGCGTCCGGTGACCTCAGCGCGGTCAGGAACCCCGCCACCCCGTCGGTCATGGAAGTCATGCGGTACCGCCCTCCTTTTCCCAGAGGATCGATGATGTGCGCGGAACGGATCAGCGGTGCAGGGGCGTGCCCTCGACGGCGATCCGGCGGCCGAGCCGCGTGAGGGGGAAGTAGTCCCACACGGCGTGGTGCTGCACGCTGCGGTTGTCCCAGACCACCAGGGTGCGCGACTGCCACCGCACGCGGCACTGCAGCAACGGGGTGCGGGCTACGTGCGCGTACAGCATGCCCAGCAGCGTGTCGCTCTCGGTGCGGGAGAGCTGGGTGATGTGCGAGGTGTAGGGGGCGTTCACGAAGAGCAGCTCACGGTCGGTCTCCGGGTGCCGGACGACGACGGGGTGCTCGGTGCGCGGCACGTCGTACTCGGCCGGAGGGTTCTGCCCGGCGGCGGTCCACGGCAGGGCGCCGTCGTGCAGGGCGGTCAGTCCGCCGAGGAACTCCTTCATCGCCGGGGAGAGCAGTTCGTAGGCGAGGTGCATGTTGGCGAACAGGGTGTCGCCACCGCTGCCCCCCTCGGGAACGGTCGTGAGGTACAGCAAAGACCCGAGGGAAGGCGCAGGGTCCGCCGTACCGTCGGAGTGCCAGCCGTTGCCGGCCACGGCCCGGGAGTCCTTGTCCGCGCTGATCTCCAGGATGTACGGGTCGGAACCCTCCACGGGGAGGGTGACCGGGTGCAGTTCACCGAAGACGCCCGCGAACCGCTTGTGCTGCTCGGGGGTGAGGTCCTGGTCGCGGAAGACCAGGACGTGGTGGGACTGGAAGGCGTGCTTGACCTCCTTCTCCTGCTGGGGCGTCAGCTCCTGCGACAGGTCGAGGCCCGAGACCTCCGCGCCCAGCAGCGGGGTGAGGGGGCTGACCGAGAGGGTCTCGTACGGCTCGGCGGGCCGGGTGGTCAGACGTTCGACAGCCTGAAGGGCGTACTGCTCCATGGGGACCTCCGGGTCGGGGCGGGGGAGAGGACTGGAACGGACGGCGGCGGGGGCGGATCACAGTCCCCGGTCGAGGAGTTCGGCGACCACGAGGCGGCCGAAGGCGAGGTTGCCGTGGATCGTGTCGTCCGGCAGGCAGAAGGCGGGGCGCTGGTCCCCCGAGTGGTCGGTCACCCGGGCGCGCAGGTCGACGACCTCGACGCCGCGCGCGGCGATCTCGTCACGGACGACGTCCTGCGCGGCGTGGAACACCCGGGCGTCCGACATGCCGGGGACGCGCTGCGGCGGCATGACCGCCACCACCCGCAGACCGAGCGCGGCCGTGTGGTCGTAGAAGGCGAGCGCGCCGCGGGTCATGGCCCGCACCAGGGCCGAGAAGAACGCGCTGAGCAGGAAGGGCTCCGGGAAGTCACCGCGGCGGTCGCGGTGGACATCCCAGTTCTGCCGGGTGGCCACCGTGTGGGCGCTGAACCCGAAGGTGCACACCAGCGGCACCGGCAGCCCGGCGAGCCCTCCGGCGCCCAGGGCGTCGAGGAACTCCCGGTAGAGCCGCTGTCCTTCGGGCGCGCGGAAGCGGATTTCGGCGCCGTCGGTGTCGAAGAAGGGGCCCAGGAAATCCCGGCCCGAACCGAGCGGCCCGCCCGCGAAGGGCAGTCCGGCGGCCCGCGCGGCCTGACCGACGCAGGCCGCGTGGGAGTCACCGAGCAGGAGGAACCGGGCGGGGGCCGTAGTAGTCGAGCAGGGCGTCGTCACAGGAGTGGTCCTCTCCGCCGGTGGGCGGCGACTGCGGGGGAGTGTGCGGTGTGCGGGGCGGTCCGCCCCGCAGGGCCCGGAAGAAGTGCCCCATCACGTAGGCCACGCCCTCGGGACGGACGGTACGCAGGTTGGCCTCGAAGAAGCCCCGCCGGCCCCCGGAATCCGGCGTGTCCGAGGCACCCGACGGGTCCCGGTCACCCGGAGGGGCCGGGAGGACCGGGAGCCCCGGCAGGCCCGTGACGATCTCGTACGACGGGAAGTAGTCGACGTGGTCGTCCTCGTCCGCGAGCTGCCCGGCCGCCGCCCGCAGCACCGACTTCGAGAAGGTGGTCGCGACCAGGGCGTGCCGTCCGGTGGCGGTGGCCGTCAGCGGCACAGGAGAGACCGTGAGGACCGTCCGCAGCCCGGGGTTGACACCCCGGGCCATGGCCAGTGCCTCCGTGAGGTCCTCGTGCACCTGCGAGACCGTGTGGTTGCACAGGATGTGCCGGCCGGCGTCGAAGGAACCGCGGACGGTCCCGGGGCACATCGGCAGCACGGTGTCCCGCTCCGTGTCGTGCCACGCCTCGGTCAGGCCGAGGGTGAAGACGAAGACCTCCGCCTCGGCCAGCGCGGTGCGCAGCGCGGCGAGGGTGACCTCGCGGGAGCGCAGCAGCTCACCGGGCGAGGCGAATCCTCCCGGCTCCACCGTGGGCCGGTACGGGTCGTAGAAGCGCCCGTCCTCCTCCCAGACCTCCCCGGGGGGCCTGCGGGAGCCGAGCGCCCAGGCGATCCACTGGCGCAGCGCGGCGGCGGTGTAGATGTTCCCCGTACGGAAGGAGAACCGGCGGTAGCCGCGGGCCGACCGCTGCTCGGCGGTCAGCCCCGGGGGCGGCGGCTCCGCGTCGTACCAGTGCATGCCCTCCTCCAGCAGGGCGCGTCCGATGTGGCCGGCGAAGCAGGACCCCGCGGTGATGACGGGCGCGTCCTGCCCGATCGGCCACTTCGGCGTCCACAGGTCAGCGATGTCCAGCGGGTCCCGTTCGGCGACCGCGCTGCGCCAGAAGGAGCGCTCCGGCAGGCTCGTATAAGGGTGTGATGCCATGGGGGAGTGCCTCCTCAGGGCTGCCGGGTGGAGGGACGCGGGCCGGCGGCGAGTACGGCGGCGACGTCCCGTGCGTGCGGCGCGGCGACGAGGCCGTAGTGGTCGGCGTCGACCCGGCGCACCCGCGAGGTCCGGGGCAGGTGTGCGTCCCAGGCACCCGGCGGTGTCGGGCGCGGGGCGAGCACCTGGGTGTCCACCGGGCGTTCGGCGAGCCACACCGTGGTGGGTGTCGTGGTGATCCGCGGCAGCCGGTGCTCGGCCATGGCGGCCAGGTTGGCCCGGCAGCAGCGGGCGAGGCGCTCGGCGTACGCGCGGCCCGGATCGGTCAGGCCGTCGGCGCGGCTGCCGCCCAGCTCACGGGCGAAGACCTCGTCCACCTGCGCCTTTTCGTACGCGGCGAACTCCGTTCCGGCGCCGGGCGGCGGAGGGTCGAGAAGGTACAGGCCCGCCGCGGGCCGCCCGTCCCGTTCGGCGAGGGCCGCCATCGACAGGGCGGTCCACGCCCCGAACGACCAGCCCGCCAGCCGCAGCCGGGGACCCGCGTCGGGGAAGGCGGCCCGCACGGCCCGCAGATAGTCGGCGGCGCGGTCGGCGATCGACCGGGCGGGCAGCCGCGGGTCGCGCAGCGTCGGGTCGGGGATCAGGCAGACCGTCAGTTCGCCGGGCAGGGCCGAGACCAGCGGCCGGTACGCCTGGATGTCGCCGCCGACCGGATGGACCAGGCACAGGACGTCCTCACCGGTGCCGCGCTGCCAGACCTCGACCTCCGCCTCGGCGCCCGACCGGGCGGGTCGACGGGCGTCGCCGCCCAGCTTCCCCAGGATCTCCGTGAGGGTCACGCGGTGACCGAGGGCGGCGAGGTCGATGTCGGTGCCGTGACGGCGTTTCACCTCCTCCAGCAGTTCCAGGAGGGTCAGCGAGTCGGCCCCCAGGTCGTACAGGGGAGTGTCGGGGTCGACGGTGTCGACGCCGAGCAGTTCGCACAGGACCTCGGTGAGGCCGGCCGCCGGTTCACCCGGCAGGGCTCCCTCGGCCGCGACCTCCGTCGCGCCTTCCCCCGACCGGGTCCGGTGGGCGGCGGGCCTTGCCTCGTAGAAGAGCTGGGCCTGCGGCAGAGGTGTCGTGCTGACCATCAGGTGCGGCAGCCGCAGGCTCAGGGCGTGCGCGAAGACCGCCGCGCCGTCCTCGGGGGTGAGCGCGACCTTCAGGTGCTCCTGGTGGCGGGTGCCGCCGGCCGGCGCCTGCCGCGCCATGCCGACCTCGCCCCAGATGTCCCAGCCGATGCTCAACCGGACGGTCGCCCCGCCGCCCACCGGTGGCGCGTGGTGGGCGAAGGCGTCCAGGCAGGCGTTGGCCGCCGCGTAGTCGAACTGGCCGACCCCGCCGTGGTGAGCCGCCATCGACGAGCAGTAGGCCACGTACGCCGGGGTGTGGCGGGCCGTGAGCCGTTCGACGAGCAGGGCGCCGCGCAGCTTGGCCGCGGTGACGAGGCGGGCCGTGGCGGCCACCCGCCCGGCGAGGAGACCGCCCGCGGCCGTGCCCGCCGCGTGCACGACACCGGCGAGGCCGTCGAGGTGCGGGGCGAGCCGGTCGGCGATCGCGTCCAGGTCCTCCACGGCGAGGTCGGCGCCGACCAGGGACACACGGTCCCCGTACGGCCGTAGCCTCGCCGGCACCTCGGTGCCGCGGGCGACCAGGACCACGCGGTTGGCGGGATCCGCCAGCAGACGGGCGGCGAGGGTGACACCGATGCCGCCGGTCCCGCCGAGGACCAGATGCGTACCCGGCTCCGCCACCCGGTCGGCGGTGGACGGGAACGCGGGCGCGGGGACCGGCTGGACCGGGCGATGCCACCAGTAGCCGTCGCGCAGGGCGACCACGCGCGGGGCGAGCGTGTCGTCGCGCAGTAGTTCCGGCAGGTACGGTGCCCAGTCCGCCGGGTCGGGGCCGGGCAGGTCGATCCAGCGGGGGACCACCCCCAGTTCCTGGCGGGGTGTCTCGACGCCCGCAGCGAGGAGGCCGGCCAGGGGGGTGGCGACGGCGCCGGTGACGGGCTGTGCCCGGTGCGACAGCAGCCACACGCGGGGCCTCGAGACCTCCGGCAGGCCGGCGAGGGCCTTGCCCAGCGCGGCCACCGCGTCGAGGCAGACCCGCTGGGCGTCCTCCAGCGCGCGCTCGTCGACCCGGCCGTCCAGGGCCAGGGGCAGCGCGTGCAGCCAGTCGATGCCGTCGGCTCCGCCGTCCGTCCGGGCGGAACTGTCGCCGACGAGGGTGAGCAGGGCCGCGAGCTGGGCCGCGTCGTCGGGGGCGACCTCGTAACGGTCGCCGGCGAGTCGGCCGAGAGCCGACGCGGGACGCACCCGCACCACCCGGGCGTAGTGGTCTTCGAGGAAGCGCCAGGTGTCCGCACCGGTGCCGCCGCCGATGTCCGCGGTGACGACGAGGGCGGTACGCCGTGCGGTACGGGACTCCGCGGGGCTGTCCGCCGGCACCCCCGGGACGTTCACGGCGCCGGGGACCGCACCGGTGGCCGTGCCCGGCCCCGAGGGAACACCGGTACGGGCCCGGCGCAGCCGGGTCCACTGCGGCTGGTGCAGCCACTGATCGGCGGGCAACCGTCGAGAGGGCGGGCCGGCGTCCTCCGGGACCGGTGCGGGCGCGGCCCGGCCGGGGACACGCGGGAAGTCGTACTCGGACAGGTCGAGAGCGGGCGGCGGGAAGTCCCAGGGAGCGCAGGCCGGTCCCTCGGGCCAGGCGACGGTGCGACCGGCCGTCCACGCCTCCGCGAGCTGACGCGGGTCGCAGCTCCGCACCGGCACCTCCTCCCCGGCGGCCTGGACGGCGACCGGAGCGGCGACCGGCGACGGCGCGCGCAGCCAGGCCGAGGCCGACGCGGCGTCCGGGCACGCCGCCGCCGCACGGTGACCGAGCGCGGGGCGCCCGGCCTGGAGGTGCCGCAGCACCTGCGGGTAGGCGGCGGGGTGTGCGTCCAGGTAGTCGGCGATGCGGCGGCCGTCGGCACGCAGGGCGGCCTCGCTGCTCGCGGAGAGCACCACGCACGGCACAGCGGCGGGCGTGGCGGTGCCGGACGCCGGTCCGGACGGCCGGTCGGCGGGGTGCTCCAGGAGCAGGTGGGCGTTGGTCCCGCCGATCCCGAAACTGCTGACGGCGGCCACCCGGGGCACGTCCTGGGGCCAGGGTTCGGCCGTCACCGGCACCCGGAACGGTCCCGCGTCGATCTCCGGGTTGAGGCGGTCGAAGTCCGCGGTGGGCGGGACCACTCCGTGGTGGACCGCGAGCACGGCACGGACCATGCCGACGACGCCCGCAGCGGCGCCCAGGTGCCCGATCTGGCTCTTGACGGAGGACAACGCCACACCTGCGTCGTCCGCCAGGCCGTACGCGTCGCGCAGCGCGGCGGCCTCCACCGGGTCGCCCAGGGCGGTGCCGGTGCCGTGCGCCTCCACATAGCCGAGGTCGGTTCCCGTACGGCCGCTGCGGCGCAGGGCGGCACGGATCGCGGCCCGTTGGCCGGAGCGGGCGGGCGCGCTGTAACTGAGCTTGTCCGAGCCGTCGTTGTTGATACCGGAGCCCGTCACGACCGCGTACACCGTGTCGCCGTCGCGGCGGGCGGCGGCGAGGGGTTTCAGGACGACCACACCGGTGCCGCTGGCCCCCACGGTGCCCGCGGCGTCCGCGCTGAACGGCCGGCAGTGCCCGTCGGGGGAGAAGATGTGCTGCGGCCGGTAGGTGTAGCCGCCGGTCAGTTCGGTGTCGACGAGGACACCGCCGACGAGCATGACCTCGGCGTCGCCCTGGCGCAGCAGTCCTGCCGCGAGGTGCACGCCGACGAGCGAACTGGAGCACGCCGACTGCACGGTGAAGGCGGGGCCGGTCAGCCCCAGGTGGTAGGCCGCCTTGGTGGCGAGGAAGTCCTTCTCGTGGTGCAGGGCCAGCCGGAAGGCGTCGGGCAGCGTGTCCGGATCGCCCTCGCGCAGCATGTTCTGGAAGTAGGTGTTCTCCCCGCACGCCGCGATCAGCCCCACCCCCCGGCCGGCCGGGTCGCCGATGCCGGCATGGGCGAGCGCCTCGACGCAGCTCATCAGCAGGTGGCGCTGTTGCGGGTCCATGAGCCGGGCCTCGCCCGGACTGAGGGTGAAGCGTCCCGCGTCGAAGGTGAGAAGCCCCTTCATCTGGCTGCGGGCACCGACACGGCCGTCCGCCGCGGAGAAGTGCTCGATGCCACGGCGGCCGGAGGCCACCAGGTCCCAGAAGGCGGCCAGGTCGGGCGCGCCCGGCAGCCGTACGGCCATGCCGATGACGGCGACGGGTTCGTCGGCGGCCTCCGGGGCCGGCCGCACCCCGCCGGTGTCCCGGCCGGACCGGATCGCGCCGCCGTCCCGGTCCGGTGCGGTCACGCCCGTCACCCGGACGGGAAGGGCCCCGTCCGTCTTCCCGTCCGGTGTCACCGCCACATGAGCCACCGCGTCCTCCCCTCCGCGCCGCCCCTCCAGGAAACCGGCGAGGGCGCGGAGCGTGACGTGTTCGAAGAGGTCCGGTACGGAGAAGGAGAGCCCGTCCTCGCCCGCGCAGGCGAGCTGGAACCGCATGAGGTCCAGGCTGGTGGCACCGGCGTCGAAGTACCGCTGCCGTATGCCGACCGGTGCGCCGGTGACGTCTTCGAACAGCGCCGTCAGACGCTCCTCCAGCGGGGACAGGACGGCGGCGGCCGGTTCTCCCCGGCGCAGATCGTGACCGGGGGCGGTGAGTGTCGCGCGCCGGTCCAGCTTGCCGCTCGGGGTGCGCGGCAGCGTGGTCACACGACGGAAACGGGCGACGCGTACATGGGCGGGCAGCAACGCCGACAGGTGTTCCGCGAGCCGGGCCGGATCGGGGTCCTCGCCCCGGCACTCCAGCGCGGTGACCAGGCGGCCGTCCGCCACGGCCGCGACCGCGTTGACCACGCCCGGGTACTGAAGGAGCGCGGCCTCGACCTGCCCCAGCTCCAGCCGGTGACCGGCGATTTTTATCTGGGCGTCGTCCCGCCCCGCGTAGTGGAGGAGGCCCCGCGCGTCGAAGCGGGCGAGATCGCCCGTCCGGTACAGCACACCCAGCTCGGGGTCGTCGGTGAAGCGTTCACGGTGCGCGGCCTGGTCGCCGAGGTAGCAACGGCCCGCCATCGGTCCGCCGATCAGCAGCGCGCCGGTGGCCCCCGGCGGGACGGGGAGACCGCTGCCGTCCACCACCCGGAGGACCGCGCCCGCCACGGGCCGTCCGATGGCGGGGCGCAGCGGCCAGCCGGCCGGGTCACCCTCCAGGCACAGAGCGCTGACGACATGGGTCTCGGTGGGACCGTAGTGGTTGAACAGACGCGCGCCCGGCAGTCCGGCGAACCAACGGCGGATCGCGTCGGTGCACACCAACTGCTCGCCCGCGGTGACGACTTCGCGTAGCCGTGACGGATACCGCCCGGTGCGGACACCGTGTTCGGCGAGCAACTGGAGCGCCACGTACGGAAGGAAGACACGTTCCACCGCCGCCGACTCCAACTGTTCGAGCAGGGCCGGCGCGTCGTGCCGCCAGCCGGGATCGACCAGGTGCAGCAGGCCCCCGGAGCACAGCGTGGTGAAGATCTCCTGGAAGGAGACGTCGAAGGAGAGCATCGAGAACTGCTGGGTACGGGCCGGCCGGTCCAGTCCGCCCGCGACGCGCTGCCAGGTCAGCAGGTTGCACAGGGTCCGGTCGGGGACCTGGACGCCCTTGGGGACGCCGGTGGAGCCCGACGTGAAGAGCGTGTACAGCGGGCGCGTCCTCTCGTGCGCGTACGGCACGGGCAGTGCGGCGGGGGTGCCGGCGGACATGTCGGCGGGTGTGTCGGTGAGGGTGACGACGTGGCGGGGGAGCGACGGCGGCGCGAGGGTCTCCAGGACACCGAGGTCCCGCCGGGTCACCAGCACGCACAGGGGGGCCGCCTGCTCGAGCACGTGCCGCAGCAGGGCCGAGGGATAGGCGGGGTCGAGGGGAACGACGGTCACGCCCAGCCGGGCGGCGGCCAGCAGCGCCACGATGTGCTCGACGGACGGCTGGAGGTAGAGCGCGACGGACGCCGGAGTGGTGAGGTCGGCCGGCAGCGGATGGCGGGCACGCAGATCGGCCGCCAGCGCGTGTGCCTGCGCGTCGAGTTCGGCGTACGTGAGGGTCGTCCCGCCGTCCGTGAGGGCCGGAGCGTGCGGGGTGGCGGCCACCTGCCGGGCGAAGCCGTCGGCGACGGTCGGGAAGTCGGGGACGAGCGCCTCGCCCCGGCCGGTGTCGGGCAGACCGCGGCGATGGTCGGCGACCAGTTCGCGCAAGGTGACGTCGTCGCCGGTCAAGTGGTCCAGGCACCGGCGGAACAGCCGCGCCGCCGCCTCCGCGCGCTCGGCGCCGAGGTCGTCGCGGTACTCCCACAGGCAGTCGAAGCCGGACTCGTGTTCGACGACGGACAGGGTGAGTGCGCACTTGGCGCCGAGCGGTTCGGGCCACAGGGGCCGCACCTCGCAGCCGTCCAGCCGCAGCGCGGAGAAGTCGGTGTTCTCCAGGACGAACAGGTAGTCGAAGAGGGGGGTGCGCTCGCGGAGCACCGGATCGGACAACAGGTCGGCCAGGGCCACCTCCTGGTCCTCCAGGACGTCCCGGACGGTGTCGGCGTGCGACGCGAGCTGGGCGGCCAGACCGTCGCGGGGGCACAGCTCCAACTTCAGCAGCACGGTGTTGGCGAACATGCCGACGGTGTCGGCGAACTCGGGACGCGACCGGCCGGAGACCGGCGACGCGACGAGGGGACGCTCCTGGCCGGTCACGCCGTACACGCTCGCGGCGAATGCGGACACCAGCACCTGGAAGCGGGTCAGCCCGCGTTCGGCGGCGAGCCGGTCCAGGGCGGCCCGGCGGACCAAGTCGAGGGAGGTCCGCAGCAGCCTCGCCCGGGGCCGGACGGCCACCGCCTCCGCGGCGGGCAGGACGGGCGACAGTTCGCCGTCACGACCGTAGCGTTCGCCGAGCCGGGCCCGTCGCCGTCCGTACGCGGTGCTCGCCTGCCACTCCCGCTGCCAGCGTGCGAAGTCCAGCGGCGTGCACGCGGACGTGGTGCCGGACCCGCCCGGCTCGCCCCGCAGCGCGGCGGAGTAGGTGTCGCCGAGGTCGCGGAAGAGGAGGTTGAGCGACCAGCCGTCCACGGCGACGTGGTGCAGGTGCAGCAGGAGCACCCCCGCGTCCGGACCGCCCGCCCACGCGGCGCGCAGCATACGGGTGTCCGTGAGGTCGAAGCGGTGGTCGAAGAACCGGTCGGCGAGGTCCCGCCACCCCTCGCCCTCGCCGTCGTCGAGGCCCCGCGGATCCAGGGCCTCGCCGCCGTCGAGCGGCTCCCAGGGGTCGTACGGATCCCCCGCCCGCTGGCGCAGCCCGTGCGGGGTGGGGACCAGTCGTGTCCGCAGGGCCGTGTGCCGTTCCACCAGCCCGCGCACCGCCCGGCGCAGGGCAGCCCGGTCGACGCCGCCCCGGAGGCGGAGGACGAGAGGTACGTCGTAGGCGCGGTCCTCGGGGTCCCGCTGGTGCAGGAACCAGAGGCGTTCCTGCTCCCTGGTGGCCGGCGCGGTCGGTTCACCGGAGGCGGCGGGCACGGGCGGGTGCTCGCCGGCCGCGGCGTCCCGGGCGTGCACGGTCTCGGCCAGGGCGGCGAAGTCGGCGGTGAGCACCAGGTTCTGCGGCAGGTCGACGTGGAAACGCCGCATGACCTCGAAGCGGAAGCGCAGCGCCTTCAGGGAGTCGCCGCCGTGCGGTATCCACCGGTCGTCGGGGCGCAGGCCGGCCACGCCGAGGACGCCCTCGGCGAGATCGAGCACGGGCCGCTGCTCGTCGCTGACGCGCGCCTCGTCCTCGTACGGGCGCCGCCACGGTGCCGGGGCGTCGCGCAGCAGTGCGTCCCGGTCGACCTTGCCGTTGGCGGTGAGCGGCAGTTCCGGTACGAGATGGGTGTGATGGGGCCGCATGTACGGGGGCAGCCCGGTCGTGAGGTGCCGGTCGTAGGCGTCGAAGGAGAGGTCTCCGGGACCGCCGCCCGGGACGACGAAGGCGAGCAGTTCGTTGCGGCCCGCCTCGTCGCGACGGGTGCACACGTACGCCTGGCGCACGGCCGGATGGGCGAGGACGCGTCGCTCCACCTCCCCGGGCTCGATGCGGAAGCCGCGCACCTTCACCTGGCGGTCCGCCCGGCCGACGTAGGTCACCCGGCCCTCGGTGTCCCGGCGCACGAGGTCGCCCGTGCGGTACCAGCGCTCCTCGCCGCCCGCCCCGCCCTCCGGGTTCGGCAGCATGACGAAGCTCTGCTCGGTCTGCGTGGGCAGGTTGCGGTAACCCCGGGCCAACGCAGGTCCCGCGAGGAGCAGTTCGGCGATCTCGTCCGGCTCCGCGGTGCGTCCGTCCTCGGTGCGCAGCAACGTGCGCGTGCCGGGCAGCGGGGTGCCGAGGGGGACGGTGGCGCCCGCGAAGTCCCGGGGGATCGGATGGCAGAGGGCGAACGTGGTCGCCTCCGTCGGCCCGTACACGTTGTGCAGGACGGTGCGCGAGGCGGTGTTGGCCTCGTACCACCGGCGGATCAGCCGCGCGTCGAGCTGCTCGCCGCCGACGAGGACCTGGGAGACGCTGCCGAAACAGTCGGGCACCTTCTCGACGACGGTGTTGAACAACGCGACCGTGATGAACAGTGTGTCGATGCGCCGGTCCGTCAGCGCCCTGGCGAGCCGGTGCGGGCTGTGCACCTGCTCGTCGTCGAGGATCACGCAGGCACCGCCGGTCAGCAGCGGTACCCAGACCTCGAAGCTGAGGGCGTCGAAGGCCGGGTTGGACAGGCAGGCGTACCGGGCGCCGGGTCGCAGGCCGAGGTAACCGGGCTCGGCAAGCCGCAGCACGCCCGCGTCGGTGACCTCGACGCCCTTGGGGCGGCCCGTACTGCCGGAGGTGTAGAAGAGGAAACCCGTCCCGGTATCCGCCGGCGCTTTCGCGGGCGGAGCGGTCCGGGCCTCCCGCACCGCGTCCGGTTCCTCGTCACGCAGGAGCAGGTCGGCGTCGAGGGCGAGGAAATCCCCGCCGGTGTCCGGGAGTTCGTCGTGGACGACGGCGACGGCGCCCGAGTCGTCGAGGATGTGCCGCTGCCGGTCGGACGGGCTGAGCCGGTCCAGGGGGACGACGACGGCGCCGGCGCGACGGATGCCGAGCATCACGCACACCAGTCGCCAGGAGCGCGGCAGGCAGACGGCGACGGCCTGCCCCGGGCCCACCCCGAGGCCGCGCAGCCGCGCGGCCACCCGGCCGCTGAGGCGGTCGAGGCCGGCGCGGTCGAGCAGGTGCGTGTCGTCCTCGACGGCGACGGCGGACGGGGTGCGCCGGGCCCGGGCGAGCACCGCGTCGGCGAGAGCGGAGGCCGGCCGGCTCGGGGAGGCGTCGCCGGAAGGGGAGGTGACGTCGGTGTTCATCGGGCTCCCGCCACGGGGAGGGCGGCGGCGGACGCCGGGGCGGACCGGTCGCCGTGGTGGGCCAGTTCCGCCGTCAGCAGGGCACCGACACGGACCGCTTCGGCACCTTCGAGGATCTCCCAGTGGTCACAGGCGAGGGTCTCGACCTGGAAGTCGCCCTCGGCCCGCCGCCGCCAGAAGGCACGGACCTCGGCGTGGAACGGCGTGTCGTCGCCGTCCGGCACGGCCTGGGCGAGGACCAGGCGGGCCGGGGAGGCGGCGGGCAGGTATTCCCGGGCCGTCGACCGGTTGTGGTTGTACAGCCGGAAGTAGCGCTCGATCTGCGCGTCGTCCATGCCGGGGTACATCCCGTTGAACCTCACAAGCTTGTCGCGGAACTCCGCCTCGTCGACGGCGGTGATCGCCGCACGGGCCGCGGCGTCGTCGGTGGCCTGGGTGTCGAGGAGGACGACACTGACGTCACGGCGCCCGGCCCGGCCGAGGACCTCCCCCATCCGGTGGGCGACCAGCCCCCCGTAGGACAGGCCGGTCAGTACCACGGGGCCGTCGTCCATCGGGCCGAGGAGGCGCAGATACTCCTCCGCCATGGCCTCCACCGTGGGCAGGACGTCCTCGCCGGGGTTCACGCCCGGCGACTGGATACCGTAGAGCCCCGCCTCGGCGGGCAGCTGCTCGGCCAGCGGCAGGTAGCAGAACGCGGTGCCCCCGGCCGGGTGGACACAGACCACCCGCGGCCCCGCACCACGCCGGAACTCGATGAGACTGCCCGGGGCGGAGTCGGCGCCGTCCTCGCGCAGCAGCGCGGCGAGCGCCTCGATCGTGGGCCGCGTCATGACCTCGGCCACCGGCAGATGCCGGCCGAACGCCTCCGTGGCGGCGTGGGCCATCTTGATGGCCGACAGGGAAGTGCCGCCCACCTCGAAGAAGTCGTCGCCGACGCCTATGTCCGGGTGGAGCAGCACGCTCCGCCATATCCGGTACAGGGCATGCTCGACGTGGTCGCGTGGGCTGGCGGTGTTGACCTGCGTGGCGGTCCGCTCGCGGGCCAGCGCCAGCAGGGCGGCACGGTCGACCTTGCCGCTGCGGTTGAGCGGCAGGGTGTCGAGGTCGACCACGACGGCGGGGATCATGTAGTCGGGCAGACGGCGGGAGAGCGCGGTGCGCCAGTCGCCGGTGGCACGCGCCGGTGCCGTACCCCGGCCGACCCCGGCGACCAGCCGGATCTGCCCCGCGGCGTCGCGGTCGGCGAGGACCACGGCCTCCCGGACACCGGGCAGTGCCATGAACGCCGCCTCGACCTCCGCCGGTTCGATCCGGAACCCGCGCAGCTTGACCTGGTCGTCCGCGCGCCCCGCGTAGACCGCCTCGCCGTCCGGCTGCCGCCTGGCCAGGTCGCCGGTGCGGTAGATCCGTTCGCCGGGCACGAACGGGTCGGGCAGGAACCGCTCCTCGGTCAGGTCGGGGCGGTTGAGGTAGCCGCGGGCGAGGGAGGACCCGCCGAGGTACACCTCTCCCACCACGCCCGGCGGCACGGGCCGCATACGGGTGTCGAGCAGGTAGAGACGGGTGCCGGGGAGCGGACGGCCGATGGGGCAGGGGCGCTCCAGCGGACGCGGCGCGTAGTAGGCGGTGCTGTACAGCGTCGCCTCGGTGGGCCCGTAGCCGAAGCAGATCCGCAGGCCGGGCAGGTGCAGGGTCATGCGGTGCAGGGCGGCCTCGGTGAGCGACTCCACCCCGGTGAGCAGCTTGCGCAGCGCCAGCCCGCGCAGCCGTACGGCGGGGTCCTCGTCGATCCACTTGACGTAAGCCGGCGGCAGGAACGCCTGGGCCACCCGGCGCTCGCGCAGCCACTCCAGCAGGGCCTCCGGGTCGCCGCGCAGCGCCTCGGGGACGAGGTGCAGCACACCGCCGGTGGTCAGGGGGAGCAGCAGTTCGTGGACGGAGGCGTCGAAGCCGATGCTGGACCAGGCCGAACCGGCCTCGCCGGGGGTCGTGCCCATACGGTCGTGCCAGGTGGCGAAGAGGTTGAGGACACTGCGGTGCTCCACCGCGACGCCCTTGGGCCGCCCCGTGGACCCGGAGGTGAAGATCACGTACGCCGTGCGGTCCGGCGCGCGGTCGGTGCCGGACGGCGGCCGTTCGCTCTCCGTCCCCTCGGCCTCGACGGCGGCGAGCGCGAGCCAGCTGCCGGACCGGTCCGTGTCATCGCCCTGATCGCTCAGGACGACGGGGCAGGCGGCGTCCTCGACCATGCCGGCGAGCCGCTCACGGGGCTGCCCGGGGTCGAGCGGAAGGTAGGCGGCGCCCGCCTTGAGGATGCCCAGGATGCCGACCACGAGGTCGCACGACCGTCCGGCGTGCAGTCCCACCACGTCACCGGGGCGCACGGACCTGGCGACGAGGGCGTGCGCCAGCCGGTTGGCGCGGCGGTCCACGGTCGCGTAGTCGAGCGACCGCTCACCGTCGACCACCGCGGTCAGTCCGCCGCGCGCCCGCGCCTGGGCCTCGAAGAGCGCCGCGATCCCGGACGCCGACCGCAGGGCGAGGGCGACCGGATCGGCCACCGCGTCGGCGGCCTGCGGATCGTTCTCCGGCCCCCCGCCACCCGGCGGTGTGGCGTCGCCCTCGCGCACCAGCCGCCGCGACTCCTCGGGGCCCATCAGTTCCAGATCCCGGATGTCACGGTCGGGACGGTGGGCCATGTCGGTCAGCAGCCGCCGCAGATACTCCGCCCAGCGCCGCGCAGTGGCGTCGTCGAACAAGGCGGTCGCGTAGTCGAGATGGCCGAGCAGACGCCCCTCGGACTCGGTCACCGACAGCGCGAGATCGAACTTGGCCGGGGCGTCGGCGATCGGCAGCGGCCGGGTCTCGACGCCCGGGAGGTCCAGCAGGTTCCGGCGGTCCGGGACCCAGGCCAGCATGGTCTGGAACAGCGGGGTGTGAGCGGCGCTGCGAGGCGGATTGACCAGCTCGACGATGCGTTCGAAGGGCAGGTCCTGGTGGGCCAGTGCTTCGCGGACGACAGCCCGAGTACGGACGAGTGCCTCGGCGGCGGTCGGCGCACCGGACAGATCGACGCGCAGCGGAAGCGAGTTGACCAGGAAGCCGATGAGACCGGCGGCGCCGGGCCCGCGCCGGTTCGCCACCGGACTGCCGACAACGATGTCGTCCTGGCCGGACAGGCGGGAGAGCAGGACGCTCCAGCCGGTCAGCACGGCCACGAACGGGGTGGCGCTGTGCGCCCGGGCCAGCGCGCGCAGCGCCGATACCACGTCCGCGTCCAGCTCGAACTCGACCCGGCCCCCCTCGTACCGCTGCTCCACCGGGCGCGGCCGGTCGGCCGGCAGGTCGAGAACGGGCGGCGCGTCCGACAGCGCCTGCTCCCAGTAGCGTTCCTGGTCCGCGAGGGCACCGGCCGGTACCGCCTCGCGCTGGGCTCGCGCGTGGTCGGCATACTGCGTGGCGAGCGGTGCCAGGGGAACCGGGCCGCCCGCACACAAGGCCGCGTAGATCAGTCCGGTTTCCCGCATCATGACGTTCATCGACGCGCCGTCGTACACGCTGTGATGGAACGTCAGGAGCAGCACGTGGCGCCCGGGAGCCAGCGTCAGCAGGCGGCCGCGCCCGAGGGGACCGGCTTCCAGGTCGAACTCCTGCTCCGCTTCCCGGCGTTGCAGGGCAGTGACCTGGGCGTCGGGGTCGGCGAGGCCGCTGAGGTCCTGCGAGGTCAGCGCGAAGCCGGTGCCGGGCGGATCGATGAGCTGCTGGACGCTCCCGGCCTCGGCCACCAGCCGGGTGCGCAGCGTCTCGTGGCGATCGCTGAGGGCGTCCAGGGCCCTGGCCAGCACCCGGTGGTCGAGCGGGCCGGTGAGCGAGAGCGCCACGGTCTCGTTGTACGCGGCATTCGCACCAGGCAACTGGGCGAGGAACCACAGGCGTTGCTGGGCGAAGGAGGCCGGCCGGAAGCGGGGGGTGGTCTCGGCGCGGTTCTCGGGGGCCGCGCACGAGCGGGGCGCGGGGACGGAGGCGGGGGTGTGCTGCACCGGCTTACCTGGTCTTCCCGTCAAAGAGGACTGGAGGGAGGGGAGGGACACGGCGGTCCGGGACCACCGGACGGCCGGGGCCCGAGAGGGGCGTGCCCGGTGTCGGGGGGAGTGAGGGCGCGCGGGAGTGGGCAGGGGAGGGTGCGTCGGATCGTCGTCGAGTGGTCGTAAGGGGATACGACGGAAGAAATACTGCCCGGTGATCCGCTCTCGAAAGGAAAGATGGTGGGATTGCGGCTCGCCGGAAAACTTCGTGATGCATTGGTGATGATCAGTCACGGCTCAGGCGCATGTCAACACTTGACTTTCCGCAGTGCCCTCACGTAGATACGGAACTGCCCTTTCTGCCGCCTCTTGCCGGGTGCACGCGCGGATCAGCCCAGCTCATGAGGGGTGACCACCCCCAGGCGCATCATGCCGGCCAGTGAGCGACGACCGTCGGCCGAGGCGCCCTCTTCGGACGGGCCGAGGGTTTGACGGACAAGCCAGTGGTGACGGACAGGCCGGCCAAAGGGCACTCGCACACGGGAAATTTCCGGAGTGAGGAATTACCGGGGGACGGAACGCCGCACCCGGTATCGGATTCGCATGCGCAGATGCCCGCGCCCATTCCCGTACGGCCATGTCACCGCCTTCGGCGCACTCGGCGCGGCGGAAGTGGCGGTGACGGAGGGCAGCACCCCGGAGGGCAGCGCCTCCGTGCCTTCGTGACCGGCGCCGGTCACGAAGGCACGCTGACTACGTACCGACGAACGGCATCGGCTTCGGCGGCCACGGCACGGTCAGCCGACCGGCACGGACTCCGGCGCGGCCCTGCAGACGAGCGAGTCAGCCGGCATCCCCTGAAGGGGGCCTGCTGGATTCGCGGGTTCCGCAGCGGTCAGCCGCCGGCGGCATGATCCGAGCGGTCGGAAGCGTCCGTCCGAGGCGGGCGAGCGGGGACAGAGCCATCACCACCGGGGACGACATCATGGCCGCGGCCGTCACCAGGAGGCTGGTGCGCACCCCCCATTCCATCGCGAGGAACCCTCCGAGCAGGGAGCCGAGCGGGGCGGTCCCCATGCCGACGAATGTGATCGTCGCCGCCGTACGGCCCTGCAGTCCGTCCGGAGTGACGGACTGCCGCACCGCCATGACCGTCACATTGACCAACTGGCCGCCCGCCCCGAACACGATGCTGACCGCCAGGAGTACGGAAACCGTCACCGTCGAGGAACCGTGCAGCGCGGGCACACCCAGGAACGCCCCGTCGCCGAGTGCCGCCGCCGACACGAGCACCGTGCCGTGACCGAACCGGCCCGGCAGGTGAGCGGCCAGCATCGAGCCCAGCAGCGCGCCCGGGCCCATCGCCGCAAGGGCCAGTCCGACGGTGGTCCCGGGCAGGTGCAGTTCCCGCGGAAGGAAGAGCAGATAGGTGGTCATCATGGCGGCGAAGGAGAACTGGAACACGGCCGAGGCGAGGCACACGGCCCGCAGCGAGGGGTCGCTGATGACGAAACGGAGGCCCTCATGGATTCGTTTCGACACCCGAGGGGGATGTCCCGGGCGTTCCGGGATCGATTCGGTGCGACGGATCCGCCGGATCGACAGGAAGGACAACGCGAAGAACACCGCGTTGGAGGCGGCAGCGACCGGCGCCGACAGCAGGGACACCAGCGCACCGCCGAGGGCGGGACCACCGATCTGCGCCGCCGACCGGCTGCCCTCGAGGACACTGTTGCCCTGCAGTAACTGATCACGCCTCACCAGCCGCACGAGAGACGCCTGATAGGCCACGTCGAAGAACACGGAGAGCGCCCCGACGGCGAACGTGACCACGAGCAGAGCGGGCAGGCCGAGCAGGCCCAGGAGACCGGCAACGGCGGCGGCGGCCAGTACGAGGGTCCGGCCGGCGTCCGTCACCACCATCACGGTACGGGTCCGGCACCGGTCCACCCACGCGCCCACGAAGAGCGAGAGCAGAAGGACCGGCGCCTGCCCCACCGCGCGCAGGACACCCAACTCGCCGGCACCGGCGCCGAGCGTCAGGACGGCGAGGAGCGGAAGAACGATCAGAGTGGTGTGTTCGCCCAACTGGGAGGCCGTCTGGCCCGTCCAGAGTCTGCGGAAGTCACGGTCCCGCCACAGACCCGGCGGAACAGGCCGGGAGGAGCCGGGCGCAGCGGAGGAAGGGGACGGCACGGAGATTCCTCGGGTTGCCGATGACGAGCCCGTTGTCCGGCGCACACGGAGTGCGCCCGCGATGCGGGCAGGAGAAGGCTCGCTGTGCCGTGACCTCGAGAACGGCACGCGATGACAAGCCGATGACGGCCTGTGACGTCAAGGCGTGCTCGGACGACCGGGCATGTCTGCGACTCCTCGTGGGACAACTCGCTGTACCCGGACAGTAGCGCCCGGCAGCTCAGCACGAAAGGCGATTACGTGTGCGAGGCTCGGCGAGCCAGACGGGCGCGGGAGGCGCCTCATCCGGGAGGGGACGCCTCTTCCTGGTGTGACGCCAGCCAGTCCCTGTAGCGCGTGGGGGCGATCGAGGCGTCGCCCCTGCCCGTGAGGACGTCTCCTCGAACGCCGGCGAACATACCGGCGGTGTCGTCCGTGGTGACGGTACGGCTGTCCGCACGGGCCGCGAGGGTGATCCTGCCGAGTTCGTCGAGGGGGAAGACCTCGGGTCCCGCGATGTCGCGGATCCCCTTCAGGGGAGCGCCCGCGGCGACTTCGGCCACCACGTCGGCGACGTCCTGGGCGGCGACCGGCTGGATCGGGACGGCGGGCAGCCGGACGGTGCCACCGTCCGCCGTCCAGCTCAGGACCGCGTCGACGAACTCCATGAACTGTGTGGCGCGGACGATCGAATACGGGACCGGGCCCGCTGCGAGGATCTCCTCCTGGAGGGCCTTGGCGCGGTAGTAGTCCAATGCGGGGACCTGGTCGACGCCGACGAAGTGGCGCACCGCGGCCTTCCCGGCGGCGTCCAGCAGGTTGTCCATCGACCGTCGGAAGAAGGCTGGGGCGGCCTCGTCGAAGGTCGGGGAGTTCGTCAGGTCGACGATGACATCGGCCCCGGCGACCGCCTGCTCCACACCCTCACCGGTGACGACGTCCACGCCCGTGGACCGCGAACGGGGCGCCGCTTCGTGACCGCCGTCGTTCAGTTTCCTGACGACCTTCGAACCGATCAGCCCCGTACCACCGAGCACCGCGAATTTCATGCCAGGCCCTTCCGCCGGCGGACGTCCTCGTCCCTGTGGCAGTTCACCGGTCCACTGAAGCACGCTCTCCTGCGGACTGCACACGCTCGTCCACCGGGCAACGGCCGAAGGACAGCGGGCGGTGGGCCGTGGCGGCGCGCACGTGGGACCGCGCCGGCCGGTCATACGCGGCGGCTCGTACGACCGCTCGCACACCGCACCGCAGCCGTTGCCCCGGCCTGCGGTATGCCGGAGCCCCGCCGTGGTGCCGATGCGAGGGTCACCGGACCGACCCTCTCGGGACGAGCGGAAGCCGGCGCCGGCCGACGGACCCGCACGCTTGGCACATCACCGCGTGGTTCGTCACGGCGGCCCCGGGGCGGAGCGCGGGACAGGACCGGAGCGTGGGACAGGACCGGACAGGCTTGGCCGGAGCAGCGCGCAGAAGCGCAGAATTGGCCCAGTTCCATCAAGGTCGAATGGCTCTCAGCTCTGGGTATGTACGGCCGTAGAGTCGTGCCATGACCGAGAACGCGACCACCTCGTTCCCTCCGGTGTTCACCCGTCACGCCGACGCCGAGACCTGTGCCGACCCGAGCAGCACGATGCGCCTGCTCGGCGAGGCCCGCCACGCCGGCGACGGCTTCACGAGCTACCGGTCCACCTTCGCCGAGGGCGCAGTGGGGGCACCGGCCCACTTCCACACCAAGGCGACCGAACTGTTCTTCGTTCTCGGCGGAGCCCTGCGCGTGCTCGTGGGCGAAGAGGTCACCGTCCTGCGGGAAGGTGACTTCCTGGCGGTCCCGCCCCGCACCCCGCACGCCTTCGCCGCTGCTCCCGGCTCCACGGCGGACGTCCTGTTCGTGTTCGACCGCCACATGGACCGCTTCGCGTACCTGCGCCTGCTCGGCAGGGTGATGCGGGGGGAGGCGGACCCGGGTGAGACCGCCGGGTCCGCCCAGCGCTTCGACAACCACTATGTGGAGAGCGCCGTCTGGCGAGCCGCGCTCGACGCCCCGTGAGCGTCGGACGGTGTCCGGCGGCCGTGAGGCGGGGCTGTGCAGAGCCGTGGTCCGGTGCCGCGAGTACCGCCGGGCGGCGCCCGGCGCGATAGGGAAGACGGGGGACGCGTGCGCTGCCGACGATCGGGTAGTCGGCACCGCAAGGCGTCACCGAGCGAAAGAAGGGGTTGTTCTCCTCATGTCCTCCTCCCTCGTCGAAACTGTCGACATCAAGGCACCGGTCGGTGTCACCTGGGCTCTGTGGAGCGACGTGACACAGTGGCCGAAGTTCCTGAGCCATGTGCGACGGGTCGATCCGCTGGACGAGCGCCGGTTCTCCTGGCAGTTGTCCCTGCCGGGCGCCGACAAGGGCTTCGTCGCGGAGCTCACCGAGGTCGTCCCGCAGGACCGGATCGCCTGGAAGACGATCGAGGGTGTGCACCATGCGGGCGTGGTCACCTTCCACCGGCTCGACGAAACCTCCAGCCGGGTCGCGCTGCAGATCGAGTACGACCCCAGCGGATTCGTGGAGCACCTGGGTGCCCTGACCAACCTCGACTCCGCACTCGCCAATTACGACCTGGGCGAGTTCCAGAAGCTGGCCGAGTCCACGGCGGCGGGCGACGGCTCCAGGGGCCTGTGACCACGGACCGTCCGCCGAGGCGCGGGAGCCCCGCAGACAGCGACCGCCCGTACGCACCTGCGGAGTGCGTGCGGGCGGTCCCGTGTGTCGTACGGTGCGGCAACGGGGATCAGTGCCGTGACGGCGTGGTGGAGCCGGGCGGACGAGCGGCCGGGTCCCCGGTGCCCGCCCCCCGCCCGTGCGGCGCCTCGTTCTGCGGGTGCGCCGCCGCACGGACCGCTGCCTTGCGCGCCGCCGCCTCGCGTGCGGTGCTCAACGGTGCCTGGGTCCACTCTGCGAACCACCAGACGCCGGCCACGACGCACGCCCACAGGAGCCCGCTCAGCACCGCGTCCGGCCAAGAGGCCCGTTCCGCCCATCGTTCCACGGCGGCCAGCACCGCCCAGCCGCTGAGCAGGACGGTCAGAACTCGTACACGCCTATATCTGAACATCCCGGCCCGATACCCGGTCGACGAGGGATTACGCAGTGTGATTCCGAAAGATGTCGGCCAGTTCCGCCGGCCCAGGGGCGTGAACGGCCGACGCGGGTGCAGGTCCCGCCCGGTCCGCCGTCTCTTCCCGCGGACGGGGCTTGTCGGCAGCGCCGGGAACGGGTGGGATGATCCTATGGAGAAAGCGCTTTCATCGCTCGCCGCCGAACCTCAGGCGTCCTTCGACCACCTCGATCACCGCTACCGCGGCGAGAACCCCGTCCGTACCCTCGGACACCTTTTCCGCCCCGACCGTGGCCGACTGGCTCTGGCGGTCGCCATATTCGCCGTGAAGCACAGCCCCATCTGGCTGCTGCCGCTGATCACCGCCACCGTCCTCGATGTGGTCGTCCAGCACGGCCCCGAGTCGGGCATCTGGAAGGCGAGCGGCGTCCTGCTGTTCATCCTCGTGATCAACTATCCGCTCCACCAGTGGTACGTACGGTGCCTGGCCGGCAGTATCCGGCGCATGGGCACGACTCTGCGGTCGGCCCTCTGCCGCCGGATGCAGCAACTGTCCATCGGCTATCACTCACGCGTGAGTTCGAGCGTGCTGCAGGCCAAGGTGGTCCGCGACGTCGAAGCCGTGGAACAAATGGTGCAGCAGAGTTCCGACATGGGTCTCGGTGCCGTCGTCACGCTGACCGGCGGGCTGGTCGTCATCGGTGTGCGCGTACCCGAGTTCCTGCCCGTCTTCCTCGTCGTGGTGCCCGCCTCCGGCTTTCTGGTGATGAAGCTGCGAGGTCGGCTGCGCAGCCACAACGAGTCCTTTCGCCGCGAGGTCGAGCGGCTCTCCTCCCGCGTCGGCGAGATGACCGCCCTCATCCCCATCACTCGCGCACACGGCCTGGAACGGACCGCGCTCGGCCGTGTCGACGGGTCGCTGCGTCAGGTGTTCGCGGCCGGAATGCGCCTGGACATGCTCAACGGCCGTTTCGGGTCACTGGCCTGGGTCATCCTCAACACGCTGGGCGTCCTGTGCCTGACCGGCTCCGCTCTTGTGGCGTACCACGGCTGGATGGCCGTCACCCCCGGAGACGTGGTGATGCTCAGCTCCTTCTTCACCGTGCTGACGGGCTCCGTGACGACGCTGCTGGGCCTGGCGCCCATCCTGACCAAGGGCCTGGAGTCGGTGCGTTCGGCGGGTGAGGTGCTGCAGGCACCGGACCTGGAGAACAACGCCGGCAAAGCACGCGTCGAGAACGTCGTCGGGCGCATCGACTTCGAGGACGTCGGATTCGCCTACGAGGACGGGGAGCCGGCGGTCGACGGGTTCACCCTCTCCGCACGGCCGGGGGAGACCATCGCACTCGTCGGGGCCTCGGGCGCGGGCAAGTCCACCGTGCTCAACCTGCTCATCGGGTTCATCAGGCCCGCCTCGGGCCGCATCCTGCTCGACGGTGCCGACATGGCCGGGCTCGACCTGCGGACCTACCGGCGCTTCCTGTCGGTCGTGCCCCAGGAATCGATCCTCTTCGAGGGCAGCATCCGCGACAACGTCACGTACGGCATGGGGGACACGGACGAGGAGACGCTGATGAGCGCCCTCCGTGATGCCAACGCGCTGGAGTTCGTGGACGGCCTGCCGCGCGGCCTCGACACGGTCGTCGGAGAGCGCGGAGCACAGCTGTCGGGCGGTCAGAAGCAACGCCTCGCCATCGCCAGGGCACTGATCCGTGACCCGAGGGTGCTGGTGCTCGACGAGGCCACGTCCGCGCTCGACAACCGCTCCGAGGCCCTCGTGCAGGAGGCCCTCACCAGGCTCGTGCAGGGCCGGACGGTCTTCGTCGTCGCCCACCGCCTCTCCACGATCCAGGGTGCCGACCGCATCGTGGCCATGGAGGGCGGCAGGATCGCGGAGGTGGGTACGCACGAGGAACTGCTGAGCGCGGACGGTGTGTACGCGGGGCTCCAGCCCGCCCGTCCGAGGTGACGCGAAGCACCGCCCCGAACCGGCTGTTGACAGGAGCGTCCTGACGGGGCAGGCGCACCGGCCGACCGGTGGGCGATGCCGGAGGGGCGGCGAAGGGCGCGTGGCGGGTCACCGGTCCTGCTCGTCACCGCCGGAGATCTCCCGTGTCCGGCGTCTTTGCGGGAGGCGGCCCGACGATCCGCACACGAAGACGATATTCCTGTTCTTTTTCGAGGTTGACGACAGGTGAATTCGGCTGCTCGTGCGAGGTGTCATACCAGAGCGGGACGCCTGGCGGGCAACTTCGACAACTGCACGCCGCGCGCGGGCGATTGACGACTACCGTGTGTTGCCGGTGATCAACGATGGGCTCCTATCGGCGAGCCCGCCCAGCAGTTGACCCGGGCCTGACCGACCACCGTAGGTGTCACCACACGAACGCCGATTCCTGGTGCCCCCATGTACCGAGGACGATGATGTCTCAACTTCGCGCACCCACCGCGCGACCGGAACGCCGCGAAGGCGGACGGCACGGCCGTCCGGGTGGCCGTTCGCACTCGGCCGCGAGCAGGCCGCGCGCCCCGCAGCCCGCTTCCGAAGGCCGTCTGCGACCACAGCTGCTGCGCACCGCCGTCCTGCCGGCCGTGGCCGCCGTGCTCAGCGGAGCCGCGGCCGTCATCTTCACCATCCGGGCCTCCGGGGTGCGCCCGTCCAGCAGTCTCCTGGCGGCGCTCGGCGGATCCGGGGCCCTCGCCGTGGCGGCCGTGGCGGCTGCCTTCCTCGGTGCCGGCCGTGTCGCGAACGGGGTACTCGACCGCGCTCTGACGCTCCGGCGAGCCGGTGCCGAGCACCGCGCCGAGCTCCAGCGCGTCGTGGAGCACCTTCGCGAAGGCGAGCCCCTGCCGGCCCGCCGGGCGGTACCCGCGGCCGGGCCCGGCGCTGACGCCTTCGAACTCCTCGCCCAGGAGACGAACCGCTCCCAGGACGCCGCGGTAGCGGCCGTCGTCCAGGCCTCGCAGCTGTTCCGCGGCAACGGGAACGAGGAGAGCGAACAGAAGGTCGAGGTGTTCGTCAACCTCGCCAGGCGACTGCAGTCCCTCGTGCACCGTGAGATCCAGATCCTCGACGAGCTGGAGCACGAGGTCGAGGACCCCGACCTGCTCAAGGGCCTCTTCCACGTCGACCATCTCGCCACCCGCATCCGCAGGCACGCGGAGAACCTCGCCGTGCTCGGCGGAGCCGTCTCACGGCGGCAGTGGAGCAGCCCCGTGACCATGACCGAGGTGCTGCGCTCCGCGATCGCCGAGGTCGAACAGTACCCACGGGTCAAGCTGGTCCCACCGATCGACGGGACCCTGCGCGGGCACGCGGTCGCCGACGTGATCCACCTCCTGGCCGAACTCGTCGAGAACGCCACGGTGTTCTCGGCCCCGCACACCCAGGTCCTGCTGCGCGCGCAGCGCGTCACCGCCGGACTCGCCCTGGAGGTGGAGGACCGGGGCCTCGGCATGCCCGGCCCCGAGCAGAAGCGGATGAACACCCTGCTCGCCGACCCCGACCAGGTCAATGTCGCCCACCTGTTGCAGGACGGGCGGATCGGACTCTTCGTGGTCGCCTCCCTGGCCCGCAGACACGGCATCGCCGTACGTCTGCAGAGCAACATCTACGGGGGCACGCAGGCGGTACTCGTGCTCCCCGAGATCCTCCTGGGCATCGACATCGATGCCATGACGGCTCCCGGAGCCGTGCCGGTACCGCCGCCCGGAGCCGTGCACCGGCCGCCTGCCCACGACATGTCCTCGGTGACTTCACCGCAAGCCGTGCAGCACCCGCCGCCGCTGGACACGAAGCCCCGGCAGGACCGGCGCCGAGGGGAGGGGCTGCCGCTGCGCGCCGAGCGGGTCGACCGGCCGAACCTCGCCGCACCCCCGCCCGCCGGCGTACCCGTGGAGACCGCCGGGCCCACCCCGCCGGCCGGGCCCGCCGCCGTGCCCCGGCCCGCTCAGGCCCCGGAGCCCGCCGCATCCGTGCGGTCCGTCGCGGACACCGGTGCTCCCGCCGAAGCACCCGCACCCGCTGTGGCCGGCCCCGGCCGCCCGCAGCTCCCCAGACGCAGCAACCAGGAGCACCTGGCCCCGCAGCTCAGGGAGGCCCCTGCTCCACGCGCCGAGAGCAGGAACACCCTGCACGATCCAGGCCTGATGGCCGCCTTCCGGCGTGGGGTCGAACTCGCCGAGGCCCAGACCGCCGAGGATCCGGAAACGGCGGGCGCGTACGGCGTTCCCGGTTCCGAGACCGCTGCCGCGGGGCCCGCCACTACTGTCGGCGCACAGCGGCCCCACGGCCTCGCCCCGCTGCCGCTCCGCGGGACCGGCACCACCTCGGCAGCCGGCGCAGAGCGAGCGAACCCGGGGCACCGGGCACCGCAGCGGCCCGAGCCGGACCCACGAACCGAGAACACCTTCAAGGAGTAGATGCACCATGACGAGCGAAATGCCGTCCGGCCAGGTCGCGGACCTCGACTGGCTGCTGAGCGGCCTGGTCCAACGCGTGCCCCACACGCGCAGCGCCGTCCTCCTCTCGGCGGACGGCCTGGTGAGATCCGTCCACGGCATGGACGCCGACAGTGCCGATCACATGGCCGCCCTGGCCGCAGGCCTGTACTCGCTCGGCCGGAGTGCCGGCGCCCGGTTCGGTGACAACGGCGGCGTGAGACAGGTCGTGGTCGAACTCGACTCGACCCTCCTGTTCGTCTCGACCGCCGGATCCGGCACCTGTCTCGCCGTCCTCGCGAGCCGCGAGGCGGACGCCGCCGTCCTGGGGTACGAGATGGCCATGCTGGTCAAGAGCGTCCGCCCCTACCTGACGACGCCGCTCCGGCAGCCGGCCGGAGCACCGTTCACCCCGGGGCTGTGAAGATGCCGGCCCCGCAGGACGGGCCGTTGCTCGACGACGCGGCAGGCCGGCTCATCCGCCCGTACACCGTGATCGACGGCCGGACGAGGCCGACCACCGTGCTCGATCTGCTCTCCCTGGTGATGGCCACGGGGAGGGAGCCCCAGGCCCCTCTCGGCCCCGAACACACCATTGCCCTGGAGCTCTGCGACGGACCTACGTCCGTGGCGGAGATCGCCGCCCATCTCCGGCTGCCCGCCGTCGTCACCAAGGTCCTCCTGTCCGACCTGGTCGACTGCGGGGCGGTCACCGCACACGCCCCCGCGTTCCACGACATGCCAACCGACCGATCCCTGCTGGAGGCAGTGCTTGATGGTCTACGACGACAGCTCTGACAGCTCCGAATACTTTCCCGTGGCCCTCAAGGTCCTGGTCGCGGGCGGTTTCGGCGTCGGCAAAACGACGTTCGTGGGGGCCGTCAGCGAGATCGCGCCGCTCAGCACCGAGGAGCTCCTGACGCAGGCCGGCGCGGCGACCGACAGCCTCGAAGGCATCGAATCCAAGTCGGCGACCACCGTGGCCATGGACTTCGGCCGTATCACGCTCTCCGAGCAGCACGTGCTCTACCTCTTCGGCACCCCGGGGCAGGAGCGGTTCTGGTTCATGTGGGACGAGCTGTCCAAGGGCGCCCTCGGCGCGGTCGTGCTGGCCGACACGCGTCGTCTGGCCGAGTGCTTCGCCGCCGTCGACTTCTTCGAGCGGCGCGGCATCGGATTCATCGTCGCGGTCAACGAGTTCGACGGCGCCTACCGTTACGAACCGGAAGAGGTGCGGGCGGCGCTCGATCTGCGGCCCGAAGTACCGGTCGTCCTCTGTGACGCCCGGATCGCCAGTTCGGGCACCGGGACGCTGGTCACCCTCGTCCAGCACCTCATCAACGCCACGGCCCCCGCGCCGCTCCCGGCTTCCGGAGCCCGTCCGTGACTCCGTACGGGACGGACCGGTCGCTGCTCACCCCCGTCGGCCAGGACGGACCGCGCCGGAGCGCGCGGTTGCGGAGGCGCGGCCCGGGGAGCGTGCCGGCGCCCCGTTCGACAGCTGCGACGCCTTCGCCCACCGGGTGGCCGAGGTGACCGGTACGCCGTTCCCGGCAGTCGGCTTCGTCGACGGGAACCGGCGGTTCTCCGCGGCACCGCACACCCCGTGCGGAGTGGCCGGCCTCTTCCCGGCCCCCGCGGCCGGGAGCCGCAGCGACCGCCATCCGGCCCGGAACCGCGGTCACTGCCCGTACGTACTGGTACGCCGCAAGGTCCTGGTGCTGGAGGACGCCTGCACTTACCCACGGTTCGCGGGCGATCCGGTGGCCGACAGCACAGGCCTCCGCTCCCACCCCGGCGCCCCGACCACCGGCCGTACGGACACGGTGTCCGGTACGGTCCGCGCCGTGGACGCCGTGTCGCGCCCGGGGCCGGGCCGGACGCGACACCATCAGGCTGCCGGTCCGGGAGGCCGTCGTACAGATCGAGTGCCGTGAGGCGTCGGGCCACCGACCGCGCAGGCGGCGGCTCCGTCGTCACGGCGGCCCGGGCTTCCGCGCCCCCGGCCCGTGGAAGCGCAGCCAGTCCAGGGTGAACAGGTCCGGCTTCTCGCTGCTCCAGGCCGAGCTGGTGAACACCAGGTACAACGGCACGCTTCCGCCGGGGTCCTTCAAGGCGGCTGCCGGAGACACGGCTTCGCCCTCGCCCTCTGCTCCGGGGACGCGCAGCGAGCCGAGGAGAGGGCCCTCAGGGGACCCGGCCCGGAATTCGACGGTTCCGCCGGTACCGCACGGCGTCGCACCGACCGTCACCGACCCGGTGTTTCCCAGGTGCACCGGATCGAAGGCGATCCAGTCGCCGTCCTCGATCTCCGTCAGTGCCCTGCCGCCCGAGGCCTGCGCACGGCTGCCGGCCACGGCTCCGCCGTGTGCGCCCCCGGTCGACGTGAACTGCTCCGCCTCCTGGAACGCCGTGCGCAGGGTGAACGAGGTGGCCCCCGTGAGCTGAGGGGCGCCCGGGGTGCCCCTGTCCGTGTACAGCGCCGTGATCCGGTGGGTGCCGGACGCCGAGGCGTCCCCGGCCTCCGTGACGATCGAGCCCCGGCACCGCGTGGAGCCTGCGAGGCGGCGCAGCACGCCGGTACGGCCGGCTCCTGAGCGTACGAGGACCCGTGAGCAGTCGACCGAAGCGCCCTTCCCGTCCTCGTCGTCCGACACCTCCACCGTGAAGACGAGGGTGTCGCCGGGGCGGAACACCCCTCCGTCCGGCGGCCGGTGGACGGAGATCCGGGGCCGGGTGTTGCCGACGGTGATCTCCTGGCCGGCCATGGCCGTCGTACCTTCGGGCCCGGTCACTGTGAGGCGCGCCGTGAACCGGCCTTCGGCGCGGTAGGTGTACGAAGGGTCCGCCTCCGTCGAGTCGGTGGCGCCGTCACCGTCGAAGTCCCAGGCGTATGTGACCGGGTCGTCTCCGGGAAGCCCGGATCCCGCACCCGTGAAAGCCACCGTGAGCGGCGCCGGGCCGTTGTCGCGATCGGCGGTGACGGCCGCGCCGGGCAGCCGGGCGTCACCGACGTGGTCGATCCGGAAGACTCCGGAGCCCTCGTTGCCGCCGTCGCGGCCCGTGCCGCTGCCGAGTCCCGCATCGATGACGTACAGGGCGCCGTCCGGGCCGAAGACGGCGGCCGTCGGACGCTTCCACTCGATGTCCTCGAACACGCCGTTGACGGACTGGAGTTCACCGGCCCTGACCGGCCCGAACCGAGGATCGGTGAACGTCTGGTCCTCCCGTTGGAAGGAGAGCGTGGTGAAGTGCCGGCCGGCCGGGTCGTACGTCAGCCACTTTCCGGCGAAGTATTCGGGGAACTTGGTGCGGTAGGGGTTCCCCGGGTCGTAGGCGTAGACGGGGCCGCTCATCGCACCGCCGCCGCCCTCGTCGAGGGCGGCCGGCGCGCCGTGGACGGGCGGGGCGCAGTCCGCCGGTCCACGGGCGGTGCGGCCGGTGCAGTACGGCCGGCCGATCCGCCCCGCCCCGGTGATCCGGAAGTGCCCCACCGTGCCGTCCGCACCGGTGTCGGCGGCCAGCAGCGTGCCGCTCGCCGGGTCCACGGTGACGCGGTAGGGGTTCCGCATGCCCATCGCGTAGATCTCCGGGCGGGTACCGGCGGTGTCCGGTCCGAAGAGATTGCCCTCCGGCACGGTGTAGGTGCCGTCGTCCTGCGGCGTGATGCGCAGGATCGCGCCCCGCAGATCATTCGGGGCGCCCGAGGCGAGGGGGAGCGTGACGTCGCCCGAGGCCGCGTACAGACGGCCCTCCCGGTCGAACGCGAGCGAGCCGGAGGGCAGGGTCTCCCCGCTGCGGATGGACCGCCTCCCCGGAAGGGTGAGCAGGACCCTTTCCGACGCGGGATCGACCGTGTCCCCGTCGGCCGTGAAACGGGAGAGAGCCAGCCGTTTCCCCGTCGTGTCGGAACGCAGCAGATAGAGCCAGTTGTTCTTCGCGAAGCCCGGATCCAGTGCGAGGCCGGTCAGCCCGTCCGAACGGGCGGCCGTCTTCGGTGTGTACGCCAGGTCAAGGGCTGTGGAGACCTTCGTCGTCCGCTGGTCGACGACCTCGAGTTCGCCGCTGCGCCGGGCGACGAACACGCGGCGGTCGGGGGCGACCGCCATGTCGACGGGATCGCTGGGACCACCGGCCGCGAGCGGGGTCCGCTGGAAGGCATCGGCCCGGGTCGCGGTGCAGTCGCCCGGCTTCACTCCCGCGGCCCATTCGATACCGCCCAGCAGATGGGCGAGGAAGCCTTCCTCCCGGAAGGCCGAGGGCGCGTGGCCGCCGGCGGTGAACCATGAGCGCCCGCCGTCGTAGTCCTGGCACCATGACCAGGGGTGGTCCACACCCTCGTCGAGGCCCGTGATGCCGTCGCGCACCCTGATCTGCGCGAGGGCGTGCACCGTGGAGACCGGATTGGTGCGCCAGTTGTACCACTCCTCCGTACGCTCCCAGAGGTCGGGCAGCGTCACCGTCGAGGGATGCGCGTGGTCGAGGACCTTGATCCTTCCGGCCTGTACCGGTGTGCCCCGGTCGAGGACCGCACCGACCAGCCCTTCGTACCAGTCCCAGTCACGCATGCCGGCGGAGGCGTCATGCAGACCGACCCAGCCGCCACCGGCCCGGATGTACCTCTGCAGGGCTGTGCGCCCTTCCTCGTCGAGACCGTTCTTCCCGTCCTGTGCGGACGAGGCGTTGTTGAAGACGACCGCGTGGAACCGCTCCAGGCGGGTGCCGTGGAACACGCCCGGGTCATCCGTCGCCTCGACCGCGAATCCGTTTCGGGCTCCGAGTTCCCTCACCGCCTCGGCACCGGCACGGGCCGCGTCCGGGGAGGTGGGCCCTTCCCCGGAATACACCAGCACACGGAAAGCCGCTGCCGGAGGCCTCGGGAACGAAGCCGCAGCCACCGAGCCGGTGATCACGACCAGAAGCGCGAAGATCGTCATGACGGCGATCGACGCCGGGGGGAGAACGGGGGGCGAGGGACTGCTGGGTAACGGTCGGCTGTCCATGAGCGCGCTCCCGGTGCGGTGTGGGGCCGTGCAGGGGACAGAAAGCGCTTTCTGGAAAGCGCGTGGTTCAGCGTAGGTTCATGGCATGGCCGGGTCAATGGGTGCCGGGGCGCGTAGCGGCCCCTCGGTGCCCCGGGCCCGCGTGGGTGCCGGGTGGCCGGATCGGCCGTGGAGCCACATGGCCGACACGTCACGACGTGCCCTGCGGAGAGGGGGGCCGGCCGCGGCCGGAGGGCCGAACGGTCCGGCTCGTCCTGGCCGCGACCGGCGCGGGTGCGCTGTTCGCCGGGGCCCGGTGTCCGGCGCCGAACATGGTCGAGGCGGGGTGGCCGTAAACGGGTTCGTGAGCACCGGTTGAAATGCGGTATTGTTCTCATGCGCGTTCAGCCAGGTGGGAAACCCCAGGTCAGACGGGCATCGGGACGTGGCGCAGCTTGGTAGCGCACTTGACTGGGGGTCAAGGGGTCGCAGGTTCAAATCCTGTCGTCCCGACTGGAGACAGTCGTAGGTGAGGGCCGGTTTCGGAAGTATCCGAAACCGGCCCTCGGCCGTTCTTGGGGCCCGGCCTCCCCGTCGGCCGTTCCGCCCTCGGAGGTGTCGGATCCGCCCTCGGGGGTGTCAGAACGCGTAGCGGATCGGCAGCCACGGAGCATGTGTGCGCACCAGGTGGCGCACCGTCTCCACCGCCGCGGCCTTGGCGGCTTCGCGGTAGCGCACGTTCCAGCTGCCGTTCTGCGAGAGCTTCGCCTGCTGGAGCTCCGGACGCCAGATGGTGTCCTCGGCGCGCGGGTGCCAGGACATGTTGACGTCATGAAGGTCCCGGTTGTGCGTCAGCATGATCACTTCAGCTGCAGCCTGTTCCTTGACCGTGGCCGGCAGGACGTCGTCCATGTGCTGGAGCAGCTGGCCCCAGGCCTGCTCCCAGCCGGGTCTGATGACGACGGGGGAGAGGTTGAAGTGCACCTCGTACCCGGCCTCGACGAAGTCCGCCGCCGCCGCGATGCGCTCCTCGACGGGGCTGGTGCGGATGTCCAGCAGGCGTGAGTCTTCCGGCGGCATCACGGAGAACCGCACACGGGTGCGCCCACGGGGTTCGAGCAGGAGGAGATCCGGATTGACGAATTTGGTCGCGAAGGACGCCTTGGCCGTGCGCCACCGCGAGAAGGCCCGCACCAGGTCGGCGGTGTTCTCGCTGATCAACGCGTCGACGGAGCAGTCGTTGTTCTCCCCGATGTCGTACACCCACGCCTCGGGGTCGCACTGGTTCGGCTCCCTCTTGGGGCCCTGGCCGGCGACGTGCCGGCGCAGTCGGGCAACGATGTGATCGATGTTGGTGAAGACGGTGACGGGGTTCGCGTACCCCTTGCGCCGCGGTACGTAGCAGTAGGCGCAGGCCATGGCACAGCCGTTGGAGGCCCCGGGGGCGATCCAGTCCGCGGACCGGCCGTTGGCCCGGACGGTGAGCGTCTTCTTCTCACCGAGCACCAGGACCGTGCTCTTGATCCGGACCCAGCGTTCGACGTTCCCCCTGTTCCCGTGCAGTTCCGGGATACGCCAGTGGGACTCGATCGGCAGCACGTCGGCCTCAGGGAAGCGTGCGATGACCTGCAGTCCTCTCGGCGAGGCCGCGGCCCCCGGCTCGGCATGGATCTCGCGCACCGAGAGCATCCGGCGCGCCTGCCCGGAGTCGCGGAAGGAGGGCCCGGCGTGCCGGTGGCCCTCGGGCCGCTCGCTCAGGTCCTCGAAACCGAAGAGTCCGTCCTGCACCGGACCGGTGTCGCCGGGGAACTGGGGGGTGTGCATGGCTTCCGCCTCCGGGATGTGTCACGTCACCTCCAACGGTACGAGAACGACGAGAGGTGCGGACGCCGGTGCGGTGGGCCCGGGGTGTCACGGGACGCCGGGCGGAGTCGCGGGCCCGCTGCCCGCACGGGAACCGGGGCGGAGCTGCCGCCGGGAGCGGTTTCGGCCGCGTCTCCCACGGCGGCGCCCGGAACGCGGGCCCGGCCCGACGAGAGCCGCGGCCGGCCTCCCGGGTGCTTCCAGCACCCACGAGAGCGGAGACCGCACCGGGACTGTCCGGTACGGCCTCCGGGGGACGGCCGGATGCCTCAGGCGGTCCGGCCGGAACCGGAAGCCGAGCCGGTTCCTTCCGCTTTCTTGATGCCCTTGGTGATGTCGTCCAGGACCGAGAGCTTCGGTGCCTCGGCGCTGATGTCGAAGCCCGAGCGGACCACCACCAGCATGCTTCTGATGCGGGGAGAGGGAAAGGCCAGCGATTCGACGTATCCGTCGTCGCCGTTCTTCGTCACCACCTTCCAGCGCACCAGGTAACCCTTCTGCCCGGCGACCGTGACCGCCTCGGACTTGAGTTCCTCGTGCGAGGTGATGCCACCGTAGATCTTCTCGCCGTAGGACTCCTCGGCGTTCGCCTCGATGTCGGCCTCCGCCGCGGCCTTCGCCGTGGTCGCCTCGACCTCCAGGGCCTGAGCCGGTGCGGAGACCACCCCGCCGCGCACACAGGTCTGGGCCTTGTCGCCGGGGCAGGCGTGCTCGCCGGTCGTCACCCCGGCGCCGATCGGCCCGGACCGACCGGTCCAGCCATCGGGTACGGGAATGCTGATCCCGCTGGCCGCGTCGGTGGCGTACCCCTCCTCCGTCTGTGGCATCTGCTGGCCCCGGCCGCCGTCGCCGTCCTGCCCGCCCCCGCCCGGAGCACCCGGGGGACGCGGGCTCTCCGAGGGGGCGGTGGCGGAGGTGCCGGTGCGGTCGTCCGGCCTGTCGCCCAGCAGGTAGGCACCGCCACCGACGGCCGCCAGTACGACGATGCCTGCGGCGATGCCCGCGCCGATGCGTATGCGACGGCGCCGGACCGTCGCGGGGGGTATCCGGAGCTGGTCGGTCCAGCGGCTCCCGTCCCACCAGCGTTCATGAAGGGGGCCGATTCCTGAGTGCCCGGGGTCTGGATGCCAGCCGGGCGGTGTCGTCTGGGTCACAGGAGCACCGTAGGCGCACCGCGTGAGAATCGCATGAAACGCACAGCGTGGCCGCAGTCACGTCCTCCGGGCCGCCGGCCCCGGCGAAACCACGACTTCAGGCGCCGTCGTGCGAGTCCGGCCCCGGACGCGCTCGAAACTCCTCGGCGTGGCCTCCGGGCCGGGGAGCGGTGCCGGCAGTCGTGCCCGTTTCTCCACGGCCGCAACAACCCGTCCCGCAGGCGGCGTTCCTGGCGAACGGTCGCCGGGATCCGCCGGTCGTGTGCGGGTGGCGGCCACCCGGCCGCTGCCCGTGCCGGGTGCGCGCATGCGGGGCCCCGGCCCTCACGGTTCGATCAGACCGGCCCGGATCGCGTACCGGGTGAGTTCCAGGCGGTCACGGAGCCCCAGCTTCTGCAGCAGGTTGGCCCGGTGGCGTTCGACGGTCTTGACGCTGATCACGAGCAGGCCGGCGATCTCCTTCGACGAGTGGCCCTCGGCGACCAGCTTGAGGATCTCCTCCTCGCGCTCGGTGATCGTCCGCTCCGGTACGCCGCCGCCGTCCCTGACCCGCTCCAGGTAGTTACGGATGAGGGCGGTGACCGC
This sequence comes from Streptomyces sp. NPDC014623, assembly GCF_043088245.1. NCBI lineage: Bacteria > Bacillati > Actinomycetota > Actinomycetes > Kitasatosporales > Streptomycetaceae > Streptomyces > Streptomyces sp. NPDC014623. The sequence goes on from NZ_JBIBZU010000012.1 coordinate 158,169, forward strand.
ACCCGGATAGAGGAACGGCTCGTCGCGCATGGCCGCACGGCACGCCTCGACGAGGTCCCGGTCGGCGACGGACTTCAGTACGAAGCCCGAGGCGCCGGCCTTCAGTGCCTCGAAGAAGTACTGCTCGTTGTCGTACATGGTGAGCATCAGGATCCGCAGCTCCGGCATGACCCGGGACAGCTCCCGGGCCGCCTGGAGGCCCGTCATGCGCGGCATGGCGATATCGAGGACGGCCAGGTCGGGGCGCTCGGCGCGCGCCATTTCGACGGCCTCGGCGCCGTCACCCGCCTCGGCGACGACCTGGAGGTCCGGTTCGCCGTCGAGGATCAGCCGCACCCCGCGACGGACCAGGGCGTGATCATCGGCGAGCAGGATGCGGGTCCTCCCGGACCCGGCGGGGGAGTGCGGCATGGTCAGGCGCTTCCGTTCCGTACGGGCACGTCGAGGCGTACGTCGGTGCCGCCCGTCACACCGGCGGCGATACCGAGTGTGGCACCGATGAGCAGGGCGCGTTCGCGCATGCCGCGCAGGCCGGCTCCCTCGGCGGCGTCCCCCAGGCCCCGGCCGTCGTCACGGATGCGGAGTTCCACCCCGTCGGCGCTGCGGTACAGGGAGAGTTCGAGCAGGGTGGCCCCGGCGTGACGGACGGTGTTCGTGACCGCTTCCTGCGCGATGCGGTAGACGACGAGTTCCGCTTCCTCGCCGAGCGGTGGCAGGTCCCTCTCCAGCCGCCGCCTGATCGTCAGGCCGTTCGGTACCGGCGTCTCCGTGGCGAGAGCCGTCAACGCGCTGACCAGTCCCAGCTCCTCCAGTACCCCGGGGCGCAGACGGCGTGCGATCCGGCGGATCTCGTCGAGACTCCCCCGGGTGATCTCCTGGACCTGGGCCAGCTCCTCGCGCAGAGGTTCAGGGGCGTGACCGGTCACCCGCTTCAGCTCGAGCAGGACCGCGGTCAGGGTCTGGCCCACCTCGTCGTGCAGCTCCTGCGCGACCCGGCGGCGCTCGGCCTCCTGGGCTTTGAGAGCACGGGCGCTGCTGGTCGCGCGCTCAGCCTCCAAGCGGTCGAGCATGCTGTTGAACGTCTCGATCAGGGCCGCCACCTCGCCCTCGCCCGCGACCTCCGGGCGCGGCCGCGGGCTCAACAGGTCGATGGTCGTCATCGCGCGGGTGACCCGTTGCAGCGGTGCGAGTCCCAGGCGCAGGAGCAGCGCGTTCGCACCGAGCATCAGGGCCATGCCGCCGGCCAGGATCAGGGCCTCGGTCAGCACCACCGGTGCGGACACGGTGATCGGGCCCAGCAGCAGCAGGGCCCCCGCAGCGACCAGCACCGCGGCGTTGAGCAGGAAGATGCGCCAGAACAGGGACAAGACCGCACGGCCTCCTCGGACGGGTCTGCGGGCGGACGCCCCCTCCACTATCGCCGGTCAGGCCCTCGGGCCCGGGCCTCCCGGCCACGTCTGCATGGCGCACCCCCTCGGACATGGGTGTCAGCCCCGATGGTCCCGGGCACCCGCACGGCCGGACGATGGAGTCCAGCCCAACGGATCCTGATCCGGGAGGGAGTCACCATGCCCCACTACGACGAGCGGCTGCGCGGTGTCGAGGACCGGCTCCGCAGCGACCACCCCGAACACGCCGGCACGCCCCGCGGACACCGCCCCAGCCGGACATGGCTGTGGCTCGCCGCCGGGATCGTCGGCCTGGTGGCCGGCATCGTCATCGGTCACGGTCTGCTCATCGCCGCAGGGCTGGTGGTGGCGGGGATGGCGGGACAGCTCCTCGACCCGCAGCGGAACAGGCCACGTGGCAGCCTGCCGGGTTCCCGTTGAGCTCCCTCCGGGACTTTGGTCCGACCACACGATCTGTGTGACATAGTCGGAACATGCTTATCGCCCGGAACAGGGAGTAGCGGATGCCCGTGGAGTGGCAACCCGTACGGCAGTCCCGTACTCACGAGCTCGTGCTCCAGAGCATCGAGGAGCGGGTCTTCGCCGGAGAGCTCAAGGCGGGCGACCGCCTGCCGCCCGAGCGGGAGCTCGCGCCCGTGCTCGGCGTCAGCCGGTCCGCGCTGCGCGAGGCGCTCAGGGTGCTGGAGACCATCGGCGTCCTGGTCGCCCAGCCCGGCCGGGGCCCGGACTCCGGAGCCCGCATCGTCCGCAACCCGGACGACGCGCTCGGCCGTCTGCTGCGTCTGCACTTCGCGCTGGGCAGTTACGGCCTGCACGACGTGCTGGAGGCACGCGTCGTCCTGGAGCGCTCGAGCTGGGAGGCCGCCGCCCGGCACGCCCGGACCGAGGACCTCGACGCGGCGGCGGAACTCGTCCGGCGGATGGGCGAACCGGACGTGGGGGTCGCCGACTTCAACGATCTCGACACCCGCTTCCACGTGCTGATCGCCGGGAGTTCGGGCAACGCCCTCACTTCCACGCTCACTTCGGCGGTGCGCGAATCCGTCCGGCCGCTGATCCTGCGGGCCCTGGAGGAGGCCGGGGACTGGCCGGCGACGGCGGGTGCCCTGAACTCCCAGCACGCGCAGCTGCTGCGGCTGGTGCGCGAGGGGCGGGGCGGCGAGGCGGCGGACCTGGTCGAAGAGCACATCCGGGGCCTGCACGGAACGCTGGTGGACGGGAACGACGCCCGGTAGCGCGGCCACGCTGCTGCGAACGGGGGCGGGGGCGGGGGCGGTGCGGACGCACCGCCCCCGCCCCCGTTGCGTTCTCCACCACCGGGCGTGCCCGCGGGCTTCCTCACTAGGACCGAGGCTAGTATGGTCGGACCATAAAGAGACCGGGGAGGCCCCATGCGTATCGGACTCTTCGCCACCTGCCTGGGAGACACGCTCTTCCCGGAGGCGGTGAAATCCACCGCGGTGCTGCTTGCCCGCCTGGGCCACGAGGTGGTCTTCCCGCCGGACCAGACCTGCTGCGGCCAGATGCACGTCAACACCGGCTACCAGCGCGAACCCGTTCCACTGGTGCGCAACTTCGCCGAACAGTTCGGTGACGCCTCGATCGACGCGGTCGTCATGCCGTCCGGCTCGTGCGCCGGGTCGGTCCGCCACCAGCACGAGATCGTCGCCGAGCGCTACGGGGACGCCGCGCTGCGCGCCGGGGTCGCCACGGTCAAGGCCAAGACGTACGAGCTCTCCGAACTCCTCGTCGACGTCCTCGGAGTCACCCACGTCGGCGCGTACTTCCCGCACCGTGTCACTTACCACCCCACCTGTCACTCCCTGCGCATGCTCCGGGTCGGTGACAAGCCGCTGAAGCTCCTGCGCGCCGTCGAGGGGATCGACCTGGCCGAGCTTCCCGAGGCCGACTCCTGCTGCGGCTTCGGCGGGACCTTCGCGGTGAAGAACGCCGAGACCTCCACCGCCATGCTCCAGGACAAGATGCGTCACGTCCTGTCCACCGGCGCCGCCGTGTGCACCGCCGGTGACTCCTCCTGCCTGATGCACATCGGCGGCGGGCTCTCCCGCATCAAGTCCGGTACCCGCACCCTGCATCTCGCCCAGGTCCTCGGATCCACCCGCACCGCGCCGTACACCCTGACGGAGGCCGCCCGATGAGCACGTTCCTCGGCATGCCCGCCACCCCGCCCCGCTCCCCGTACGGCACGGGAAACCTGCGCGGTGACAGGAAGTTCCCCGAGGCGGCCCACGACGAGCTCCGCGACGAGCAGCTGCGCCGCAACCTCGGCAGGGCCACCCGCACCATCCGGGCCAAGCACCTCGACGTCACCGGTGAACTCCCCGACTGGGAGCGGCTGCGCGACGCGGGAGCGGCCATCAAGACCGACACCATGAACCGGCTTCCCGAACTCCTGGAACAACTGGAGCGGAAGGTCACCGAACGCGGCGGCACCGTCCACTGGGCGCGCGACGGCGTCGAGGCCAACGAGATCGTCACGCGGCTGATCAGGGAGACCGGCAGCAGCGAGGTCATCAAGGTCAAGTCGATGGCCACCCAGGAGATCGGCCTCAACGAGCACCTCGAAGCGGCCGGCATCACCCCGTACGAGACCGACCTGGCCGAGCTCATCGTGCAGCTCGCCGGCGACAAGCCCTCGCACATCCTCGTACCCGCGATCCACCGCAACCGCGACGAGATCCGGCAGATCTTCCTGGACGAGATCCCCGGCGTCGACCCGGATCTCGACAACGTGCCCGCGCACCTCGCCGCCGCGGCCCGCGCCTATCTGCGTGAGAAGTTCATGACGACCAAGGTGGCCGTCTCCGGTGCCAACTTCGGCATCGCCGAGACCGGCACCCTGACGGTGGTCGAGTCGGAGGGGAACGGCCGGATGTGCCTGACCCTGCCGGACACCCTCATCACGGTGATGGGCATCGAGAAGGTCCTGCCGCGCTACCAGGACCTGGAGGTCTTCCTCCAGCTCCTGCCCCGCTCCTCGACCGGCGAGCGGATGAACCCGTACACCTCGATGTGGACCGGCGTGACACCGGGCGACGGACCGCAGGACTTCCACCTGGTCCTCCTCGACAACGGCCGTACCGCCGCGCTCGCCGACACGACCGGCCGCGAGGCGCTCAACTGCATCCGCTGCTCGGCCTGCCTCAACGTCTGCCCCGTCTACGAACGCGCGGGCGGCCATGCCTACGGGTCGACGTACCCCGGTCCGATCGGCGCGGTACTCACCCCGCAGCTCGCCGGGATGCACGAGGCGAAGGACGACCCCAACAGCTCGCTGCCGTACGCCTCCAGCCTCTGCGGAGCATGCTTCGACGCCTGCCCCGTGAAGATCGACATCCCCTCGATGCTCGTCGAGCTGCGCCACCAGCACACCGAACGGTCCGGAACCACGGCGGAGAAGCTGGCCATGAAAGCCGCCGCCGCCGTGATGAAGTCACCCAGGATCTACACGGCCGCGCAGAAGGCCGCCTCCTTCAGCCGTTCCCTCGGCGTCGGCGGACGCGACCGTACCCTCTCGCACCTGCCCGCACCGTTCGACGGCTGGAGCGACAGCCGCGACACCGCCGCCCCGCCCGGGCAGTCCTTCCGCGCCTGGCTGGCTTCCGCCGAGGGCACGGCCGCCCTGCGGGAAGCCGCGAAGGAGGGCGCAGCCCGACGCGCCGGCGACCATCAGGAGGAACAGTGACGACCACCGCGCGTGACACGGTCCTCGGACGGATCAGGGACGCCTTGGCCCTCGCACCCGCACCCGCCCCCGGCACCGGGATTCCCCGCGAGTACCGCACCGGCCGCACCCTCCCGGACGGTGAACGCCTCGCGCTCCTCACCGCCCGCCTGGTCGACTACAAGGCGCAGGTCCACCCCTGCGCGGGCGACCGCACGGCCGAGGTGATCGCCGGAATCCTGCGCGGGCGCGGCGCCCGGCGGATCGGTGTCCCGGACGGGCTGGACGCACACTGGCTCAGCGCCTACGACGGCGAGGTCCAGCGGGACTCCGCGGACATCCCCGCGCCGGGCCTCGACGCACTGGACGGCGTGGTGACGGCCTCCGCCGTCAGCTGCGCCGAGACCGGTACGATCTTCCTGGACGGATCACCCGACCAGGGCCGGCGTGCGCTCTCCCTCGTCCCCGACCTCCATGTGTGCGTCGTCGACCTGTCCTCGGTCGTGGCGGGCGTCCCGGAGGCGGTCGCCCGCCTGGTACCGGAAAGGCCGACGACCCTGATCAGCGGCCCGTCCGCGACGTCCGACATCGAACTGGAACGGGTGGAAGGCGTCCACGGCCCCCGCACCCTCGCCGTGGTGATCCGCACCGACGCCTAGGGCCCCACGTCCGGACCGTGCCGGGCTCGCGCGCCCAGGTCCAGACCCGGTCCGGACGAAGGGCGCGGGGCGGCCCCGGCCCGGCATCCAGGGGGCGGGGCCGGCGGGCGTGGCCCCGGGATACGTCAGCCCCGGCTCAGGCGGACGGCAGCCGTCTCGCTGACGGTCACCGGCTGCTGGCAGTCCGGGCCCGTCGCCGTGGCCCGGGCCCCGACCTCGACGTCACCGCGCTGGAACGGCACCGACCCGGTGGGCTGATCGATCTTTCAGCCGACATCTGTGGCTGCTGTGAACAGGATGCGGGGGGGCGTCCCGGAATCGCGAACGCCCTCCCACACACCCTGGCAAGGCTCGTGCCTCGGTGCCCGTGCACCCGCAGGCACCGAGGCACGCCGGCCGTGTGTCAGGCGCCGAGGCCGTAGAGCGCGAACTCCTCCCAGGACCCGGTGATCTCGGTGGAGCGGGCGCGCAGCGAGTACTGGAGCGTCCCGGTGTAACTGTTCTCCATGGCGACGAAGAGCCCGTTCAGCGTGGACTGGAGCGCCCAGCGGTCCAGGACCTCGTTGTGGTAGAGGACGAACCGCTCCCAGCCGCCCGCGCTGGTGGAGCGGGCACGCAGCACGTTCTGCGCGCTGCCGGTGAAGTTCTTCTCGACCGCCACATAGCGGTTGTTCGCCAGGGACTTGACGGCGTACGTCTGGGAAGCCTCGTCCCACTCGAAGCCGAAGCCCTCCCAGGCGCCGCCGACCTCGGCGGAACGGGCTCGCAGCACCCCGGTGTTCGGGGCGGCGTAATTCATCTCGGTCGCGACGAACTGTCCGTTCCGGGCCGACTGCAGGGCCAGGAGTCCGGTCTCCGCAGCCGTGGTGGAGAGGCCGTCACCGGCCGTGAGCGGGGTCCGCCGGGTGGCTGCCTCCCCGGAGATGCGCGCCAGCTCGGCGCCGTCCACCGCCTCCCAGCCGCTGGGCACGGCGGCCGGTCTGCCGGCCAGGGGCGCGGCTCCGGCCGCGGGCGAGGCCAGTACGGAGGCGGCAAGAACGGCGCTCAGGGACAGAAAAACGGACGTAATGCGTCGCACAGGTATTCCTCGCTCGTCGTCAGGGAAATTCCAGGTCTGCGGAGAAAGGTTCGTAATGGCTCGGTGGTGCTCCCGTCGGGCCGTTCGATGAATGAACGGCGCGGGCGGACGAATGTGTGTCATCAGCCACTTCCACCGCACGGCAGAGCCGAGCCCGGATCCCCCGCACCCCCCGAAGGCTGAGTCCGACGCCCTCTCCAGGCGTTTCCGCAGCCGCCGCGCCACTCGGCGAAGCGGCCTCAGCGTAACCTCGCGACGCGCTTTTTGAAAATGATTCGAGGGTATTTCGCGAATCCTCGGGCACCGTTTCTCTGCATTACTGATTCCGTGGTCTTCCGTTAGGGCGAGTGACGCTTTCCGTTTCCCTCGCGGTCGTGCGTCACCGGCCACGGGCACGACGGCGGCCGTCGTGCGACCCGCACGCGACGGCGGCCGTCTGTGCCCGGCGCCGCGGCTCTCAGGGGCCGTGGGTGACCTCCAGCGGGGCGAAGCCGACGCGGGTCGTCGCGCCGTCGTCGGCCCACCGCACCGCGACCGCCTCCCCGCTCGCCTCCAGGACGCTCGCCGCCGAGGCGAGAGGACCGGCCTCGGGGTCCGCGGTGAGTGAGGCCAGGGCCACCAGCGCCTCGGTGCCCTTCACGTCCGCGGCCAGTCGGGGCAGCACAGCCCAGCGGGTGAACGCCGTGCCCTGCGGGGCCCGTACGTCCTCCGACCCCGCCCAGCCGTGCAGCCCGTGCAACGCGGAGCGCACCGTGCCCCCCGGATCCGCCGCCCATCCCGTCTGCTCGGCCAGTGTCCCTGCGGGGGCGCCCAGGATCCGGTGCACCCGCAGTTCGTACCGCCCCCGGACGACGGTCACACTCTCCACCCGCAGTCCGGGCCAGGCCGGCGGACCCTCCGGGAAGACCGGGCGGTGCCAGGACGCCGCCCAGCCCCAGCCCGCCCCGTGCCCGGCCCCGAGAGGATGGATACGGACCCGGCTGCTGCGCGAACCCGAGATCCGTAGCGAGAGATGATTGTCCGCGGCGTTCGCGGAGGCCGTGGGGCCGGTGGCCGTCGAGTAGGCGAGGCGGGCGTAGAGCGGATCCGACACATCCGCCGTCTCGCCCTCGTGCGGCCGGACATGGTCGCTCCCGTGGTTGTGCAGCCGCACGATGCCGTCCGCCTGCGTGGACTGCACCAGCAGCCCCGGAGAAGGCAGGGACAGTACCCGGTCCGGGCCCTCGCCCGGGGCCGGTTCCTCGGCCGCGGTCCACAGCGGGTGTCCCGCCGGAGCGAGCAGGGCGACGAAGGCCTTCGACGCCCAGTACGGCGACGACGGACCGGAGTACACCTGGAGCGTCGCCTCGTGCGGGCCGTGCCAGCCCAGGCTGAGCAGGCCGTCGTCACCGACCGAGCCACGCTCCAGGAAATACCGCAGCGAGCCGCTGATCAGCCGGCGCGAGACGCCCGGCGCCAGCGGGGTGTGCCCGGACACCGCGCCCATCCCGACCGCCGCGCCCGCCGCGAAACGATAGGTGAGGGAGCGCCCGAAGTGCAGTGGCGAGCCGTCCGCGCCGAACATCAGCGAGAAGCTCTCCAGATGTTCGCTCAGCCGTGCCCCGTAGTGCGCGGACAGCCCCGCGTCGCCCGACAGGTACGCGTCCAGCACCGGATACAGGTGCAGCGCCCAGCCGTTGTAGTGGTCGAAGGCACGCCCGTCCCCGTCGGCGTACCAGCCCTCGCCGCGATACCAGACCTCCAGCAGGTCGAGCGCCCGCTGCCGGACCCGTGCCGTCTCCGCGTCGCCCCGGTCCACCGACTCCAGGAACCCGGCGACGGAGAAGGGGAAGAGGTACCAGTTGTTGGGGGCGGGTGTGTGCCGCAGGGCGCCCCGCAGCCACTCCTCCGCACGGTCCTGCGTGGTGGCGTCCAGCCGGTCCCACAGCCACGGCCGGGTCAGCCTCAGCCCGATCGCCACCGAGGCCGACTCCACCATCGGCTGGCCGAAGACGGTGTGGTCCAGGACCAGTGGCCATGACTCCGCGTCGTCCCGCCCGGCCGAGCGCGTTCCGGCGGTGAGCCCGTCGGCGTACCGCTCCAGCCAGCCGTGCGGGTCCTCGCCCTTCGCGCCGGCGACCCGGAACGCGGCGGTGAGGAACGTACGGGCATAGCCCTCCAGGCCGTCGGACCGGACCCCGGAGCGGGAGGGGCGGCCCGGCAGGTCGAGGAGGGCCCGGCCGGGGGTGGCCCACTTCCAGGCGGCGCCCAGCAGTCCGTCCGCCACCGCTTCCCAGTGGTCCCGGGTGTAGCCGGTGTGCGGGCTCCGCGCGCGGTCCTCGGAGGGGAGCCGGAAGGGAGTGGAGGTCATGCGAGAAATGCCAGCCTTTCGCGTCGTACGGGATGGGCGAAGCCGTCGCCCGCGGCCCAGCGGGCGACCTCGCCGACCGCCAGGCCGGCCAGCCGCCGCAGTTCGTTGCCCTGGGAACCTGCGAGGTGAGGGGTGATGGTCGCGTTGTCGCAGTTCCACAGCGGGTGGTCGGCCGGAAGCGGGTCGGGGTCGGTCACGTCCAGAACCGCCCGGATCCGGTCCGCCCGCAGTGCGTCGGTGAGGGCGTCCTGGTCGACGACGGCCCCCCGTGAGGTGTTGATCAGGACGGCGTCCGGCCGCATGGAAGCGAGGAGCCCGCAGCTGACCAGCCCGGTCGTCTCGGACAGCAGCGGGGTGTGGACACTGACCACGTCGCTCTCCGCGAAGAGAGAGGCCAGGGTGACGGGGCGGACGCCGAGCCCGTCGGCCTCCTCGTCCGTGACGTACGGATCGTGCAGCAACACCCGCAGGTCGTAGGGCCGCAGCAGCTCGATCACCCGTCGGCCGATCAGCGAGGCGGACAGGATGCCCACCGTGCGGCGGTAGTTGCCCACGTCGGCCGGTGTGGCGAGCCACGCGTCGCGCATGCGGGCGGCCCTGAAGTCGCGGGCCCGCTCAAGGACCCGCTTGCCGGACAGCAGGATCATCGCGACGGTGTACTCGGCGACCGGGAGCGCGTTGGCCGCCGCGGCCGACGACACCTCGATGCCCCTGTCCCAGCAGGCGTCGGTGACATGGCCGCGTACCGAGCCTGCCGTGTGCACGACGGCCCGCAGCGCGGGAGCGGCGGCCAGGACGCCCGCGTGGACCGGCGGGCAGCCCCAGCCGGTGATCAGGACCTCCGTGTCCGCGAGTACGGCCCTGGCCTCGTCGGTCGTGAAGTCGTCGATCGCGGGCAGAGGCGCGAGATCGCACACTTCGGCCAGCGCCGCCAGGGAGTCGGGGGTGAGCACCGCGGCGGCGGTGTCCGCTCCCATGGCGAGCGCGGCGCGCGGCCGGCGGGGTGCGGGGGGAGTGCTGGGCATGGTTCTCCTGTGCGGTGGTCCGGGCGGGGCGGCGCGGTCACTTGACGGCGCCCGCCGTCAGTCCGGACCGCCAGAATCGCTGGAGCAGGGCGAAGGCGAGGATCAGAGGCAGGACCGCAAGCAGCGAGCCCATGACGACGACCGGGTAGTACTCGGGTGACACGGACGCGGCGCTGTTCCAGGAGTACAGGCCGAGGCTGACCGGATACAGGTCCTGGTCGGAGAGCATCACCATGGGCAGGAAGAAGTTGTTCCAGATGGCGGTGAGCTGGAAGAGGAACACGGTCACCAGTCCCGGCCCCAGCATGCGGAGCGCCACCCGGAAGTAGGCGGCCAGTTCGCCCGCGCCGTCCATCCGCGCGGCCTCGAGCACCTCGTCGGGTACGTATCCCCGGCTGAAGATCCGGCCCAGGTAGACACCGAACGGATTGAACAGGACGGGGATGAAGACCGCCCAGAAGGTGTTCACGAGGCCGGCGCCGGAGGCCATCAGGTAGAGCGGCAGGGCGAGTACGGTCTGCGGCACCATGACGGCGGCCAGCACCAGGCCGAACAGCTTCTCCTTGTGCGCGAAGCGGTACTTGTCGAAGGCGTAGCCGCAGGCGACGCTGATCAGCGCCCCCAGGGCCGCGCCGAGCACCGCGTACAGCAGGCTGTTGCCGTACCAGCGGCCGTACAGCCCGCCGTCGGTGGCGAAGAGGTCCTTCATGTTCCGGACGAAGGAGAAGCCGCTCAGCGACAGGATGTCGCTGCTGAACAACGCGTCCCTGTCCTTCGTCGAGGCGAGCACCAGCCACAGAACCGGCAGCAGGGTGTACAGGACCGAGACGAAGACCACCAGGTTGACGACGGAGCGTCCGAGGAGCCGGGGCCGCCGGGGCGAGGCGGTGCGGGATACGGTCGACGCGCTCATCGGGCGCCCCCCTCGGCGGCGTCGGCGCGGTTGGTCCAGCGGGTGACGCCGTAGGAGAGGGCGATGGTGCACAGGAGCAGGATGACGGAGGCGGCGGCCGCGAGGCCGTAGTTGTTGCGGGTGAAGGCGGCGTCGTAGATGTACATGCTGGGGGAGAAACGCGAGTTGATCATCGGGGTCGACTGGCTGAGCAGCATCGGCTCGGTGAAGAGCTGGAGCGCGAAGATGAGGGTGAACATCGCGACCATCACGATCGACGAGCGCACCAGCGGAGTCTTGACCTGGAGGGCCGTGCGGACGGGGCCCGCGCCGTCGACGACGGACGCCTCGATCACCTCGCGGGGGACCGCCTGCAGGGCGGCGTAGAACACGACCATGTTGTAGCCGAGGTTGCTCCACAGCGCGATGTTCACGATGGACGGGAGCACCGTGTGCACCCCGAGGAAGTCGATGGTGATGTCGGCCCTGCCGAGCAGGTCGATGACCGGGCTGATGCCGGGGGTGTACAGGTACAGCCAGATCAGGGCCGCGATGATGCCCGGCACGGCGTGCGGCAGGAACAGGGCGAGCTGGACGGTGCCCCGCAGGCGCACCACCCCGGAGTCGAGCAGCAGCGCCAGCACGAGGGCGCCGGCCACCATCAGCGGGATGTAGACCAGGCAGTACAGGGCGACGATGCCGAGACCGCCGAGGAAGGTGGGGTCGGCCAGTACGGCGGTGTAGTTGCGGAGTCCGGCGAAGACCGTCCGTTCAGGTCCGAAGCCGAGTCCGGGCTGGTCGTCGCTGAAGAAGCTCAGCTGGACGGCGGTGGCGACCGGGATCAGGAAGACGGTCGCCAGAAGGATGAAGAACGGGGTCATCAGGACGCCGCAGGCGCCGAGTTCACGCCGTCGGGCGGGTTTGCGGGCCGCGGGGGGCGGTACGGCGGAGGCCGGACTCTTCGGTGACGGCCGAACGGCGGTTTCCGCCGGTACGGACGCGGGGGTGGCGCCGGTCATGGTGTCACCTGCCTCTCTGCTGCTGGGAACGGGATGCGGACCGCCGGTCAGGTGGAGCGCCGGGTGGTGGAGAGACCGAGCGCCCTGAGGTCCGGCATCGTGCCCTCCTGGGCCGCACGGACCGCCCCGAGGATGGAACCCCGGCCTCCGCTCACCTGCGCCAGCCCGTCCCTCAGGATCTTGCCGGTGGCCGTCATCCGGGGGCCCCAGATCCAGCCCGGGCGGACCTTGCGGGCCTCCTGCTCGAAGAGGGTGTAGATGTCCTGGCCGCTGTAGTAGGCGCGGTCGAAGGCCTTGCGGCCCACCTCGACCAGCCCGGGCGCCGCGGGGTACTGGCTGCTGGCTCCGCTGGAGAGCCGGGCACGGAGGGCGTCCGGATGCGACACCTGCCACTCGATGAACTCCATCGCGGCCTCCGGGTGCGCACTGTCCTTGGTGACCGCGAAGGTCGACCCGCCGTGGGTGCCGACCCCGGGGTCGGCAAGGTCCCACTGGGGGAGTGGTGCGAGCGCCCACTGTCCCTTCTGCCCCGGCCGGGCCTTCATCTGCGCACCGGCGTCCCACGCCCCGCTGAGCCGGCTGACCACCAGGCCGTCGCCGATCTGGACGTCGCTGTGCCGGCTCTCCACCGCGTTCATGAAGACCAGGTCCTCGTCGGTGAGGCGCTGCCAGAAGGCCGCCACACGGCGGGTGGACGCGTCGGCGAGCGAGACGTTCCAGGCACCGCCCGCCGTGTCGAACCACCGGGCCCCCGCCTGCCAGGCGTACGCGGCGAGATGGGTGTCACCGTCCGTCGGGAAGAGCGCCATCCGGCGGTCGCCGCTCTTGCGGCGTACGGTCCTTGCGGCCTCCTCGAAGTCCTCCCAGGTGCGGGGGACCGCAAGCCCGTACCGCTCGAAGAGGTCGGTACGGTAGTGCAGCACCATGGGCTCGATGTCGAGCGGGACGCTGAACACCCGCTTCTCGAAAGTGGTCAGCCCCAGGGCCTGCGGCAGCATCCTGGCGCGGAGCCCCTCGCCGACCAGGTCCGTGATGTCGAGACAGACTCCGTCGATGGCGAAGCCTGGGACCTGGGGGTATTCGATGGTGGCGATGTCCGGGGCGTTGCCGGCCCGGGCCGCGTTGCTGAGCTTGGCGTAACCACCCTGCATCCCTCCGGGGACCTGCTGGTAGTCGACCTGAATGGTGTCGTGGCCGCGATTGAACGCGTCGACGACCTCCTGGCTGCCCCGGAGGGCGGACCAGAAGGTGATCCGTGTCCTCCTGCCGTTCCCGCTGCTCGCGGTCCTGCCGGTACTGCTCGTACCGCCCGGTCGTGTGTCCCCGCCCCAGCCTCCGCAGGCGCTGAGCGCGCCTGTCAGAGGCAGTGCGGCGATCGTGGCGAGCACGGATCGACGGCTCTGTCGATCAGGCATGGGTGCCTCCCGCGGCTCCTGATTCGAGACACGGGGAATACTGATCGACTGATCGATAGCGGTCAATAGATCGATCTGAAGAAGCTTGAAGTGTTCAAACGATCAGACGGTCGGATACGGCAACTCCTGGGTCGATCCGCGCACTTCGAGGCGGGGGAGCAGCTCTGTCCGGCATACCGCACGGGGGTGGTCCGCAGGCTGCGCCAACCGGTGCATCAGGAGTTCGGCCGCCACCCGCCCGATCTCCGCGCGCGGCGGCGCGACGGCGGTGAGGGCGGTACTGCCCAGCGCCGCGACGACATCGTCGTACGCCACCACCGAGCAGTCCTGCGGCACCCGTGTCCCGTTCTCCGCCATCCGCTGGACCAGCATCAGGGCGTCCTCGTCGCCGTGCAGGACGGCGGCGGTCATGCCGCGCTCCCGCAGCAGCGCCGTGAGATCCGGCACCGCCTCCCGCGTGCCGGGCTCCCCGGGCCCCGCGTTCCGGGAGCTGAGGACCACCGCCCAGTCCTCCACCTCGGGCCACGCCGCCGCGATATCGGCGAACGCGGCCCGTACGGAGCGCGCGGTCGGGCTGTCGTTCCTGGCCGCCAGCACGATCCGGCGGTGGCCGAGCGAGACCAGATGGTCCACGGCCAGGTGGATCCCGTACCAGTGGTCGGAGCACACCGAGTCCAGTGCGTGCAGCGCGCTGCCGGGCCGGGGCCGTCGCTCCATCAGGACCGTGGGCACCCCCACCTCGGCGAGCCAGCCGTAGTCCGCCTCCTCGTCGGCGGAACTGCGCCAGCGGGGAGCGATCAGCAGCCCGCTCGCGCCGGCGGCCAGCGCCCGCTCCACCTGTGGCCGTTCGGCCCCTGCGGCCTGCGGGGCGATGTGCAGGGCGATGCGTTTCCCGGCCGCCTCCAGGGCAGTCCTGGCGCCGTGCAGCGTCTCGTAGAGATAGGAGTGCCGCTCCGGGACGACCAGGGCGACGGAGCCCTCGTCCCCGATCGGCCGTCCGCTCCGTGCGGCGGGCGCGGCCGTCCTCGGCACGGTCTCCCCCAGCGGCCGGACCACCCCGTGGCCGCGCCGCAGCCTGCCCGTCCTGGCCAGCTCCTCCACGTCCCGCCGGAGCGTGACCGCCGAGACGTCCAGCTCCGCGGCGAGCGAGCTCACCTTGACGGCGCCGCGCGCGTGCACCACCGCGAGAATGCGTTTGCGCCTCAGCTCGACCGGCTCCCGCATGCTGGCCCCCTTGCCCACCGCTGTGCGATGTTCGTTTGAACGTTTCCATGAGCGATCGCAGCATAGCGAGGGGCCGACGCTCCGGGGGGCCGTGATCATCCGCTGAACCGAAGACCCGTCTACCATCTGATCCGGAATGGACACCATCACACTCTGGCAACTGGCCGCGCTCGCGGCGGCATCCACCCTCGTCGGCTTCTCCAAGACGGCGGTCAGCGGAGCCAATACGATCAGCCTCGCGGTCTTCGCAGCCGTACTGCCGGCCCGCGAATCGACCGGAGTGCTGCTCCCGATCCTGATCGCGGGCGACATCCTCGCCGTGCTGGTCTACCGCCGTCACGCCCACTGGCCCACCCTGCTACGGCTCTTCCCCGCCGTCGCCGTGGGCGTGGTGGCGGGCACCGTCTTCATGATGTGGGCCGACGACGACGCCGTACGCACCTCGATCGGCGCCATCCTGCTCTTCATGGCGGGCGTCACCGTCTGGCGCCGGCGCGCCCGCTCCGGGCCGGCGCCGGAGCAGGAGGACACGGACGGCCCGGCACGCGGGGGACGCTTCAAGGCCCGTTCGTACGGGGCGCTCGGCGGATTCACCACCATGGTCGCCAACGCGGGCGGCCCCGTGATGTCGCTCTACCTGCTGTCGGCGGGCTTCCGCAAACTGGGCTTCCTCGGGACGTCGGCGTGGTTCTTCCTCATCGTCAACACGTCCAAAGTGCCCTTCAGCGTGGGGCTCGGCCTCATCGACGCGCAGTCCCTGCTGCTGGACGCCGCCCTCGTGCTGTTCGTCGTCCCCGGTGCGTACCTCGGCCGCGCCTGCGTGGGCCGGATCAACCAGAAGCTCTTCGACCGGATCGTGATCGGAGCCACCGTCCTGGGCGGCCTCCAGCTGCTGTTGCGCTGAAGACCGCCCGGGGGAGGAACCGTCAGACGATGCCCTCGGCGATCTCGGCCTGCTCACGGGCGTTCCCGTACGCGGCCGGGGTGCTGTACGAACGGCGCGCGACGAACCACCACACCGTCGCCAGGACCAGGACGGCGACCAGGGCGACCGACGCGTAGTTCATCGAGTCGATGGTCACCGGCGAGGACTGCGGCAGCAGGAACAGCACGCTCACGAGGGCGACCCACACCACGGCGATCCAGCCGATCGGCTTCGACCAGCGGCCCAGGTGCCAGGGGCCGCGCTGGAAACGGTCCCCGGCTCGCAGCTTCAGGTAGACGGGGATGGCGTACGCCGGCGTGATGCCGATGACGTTGATCGCCGTGACCGCACCGTACGCGGTCGCGGAGTACAGCGACGGCACAGCCAGCAGCGCGGCGACACCGACCGAGAGCCACACGGCGGGCACCGGGGTCTGGGTGCGCGCGCTCACCTTGCGCCACAGCGCGGAGCCCGGCAGCGCGTTGTCACGGCTGAAGGCGAAGACCATCCGGCTCGCGGCCGCGACCTCGGCGTTTCCGCAGAACAGCTGAGCCGCGATGACGATCAGCAGCATGGCGGTGGCGCCCGACGTACCCAGCGCGTCGATCAGGATCTGGGCGGGCGGGACCCCGGTGGCACTGTTCTGGGTGCCGGCGTAGTCCTGGATGGCGAAGGTCAGCCCGGCCAGCAGTACGAAGCCTGCGATCCAGGAGACCCAGATGGCGCGGACGATGCCCTTGGCAGCCGTCACCGACGCGTTCGAGGTCTCCTCGGACAGATGGGCGGAGGCGTCGTAGCCGCAGAAGGTGTACTGCGCCAGGAGCAGACCGATCGCCGCCACATAGATCGGGTTCTCCCAGCCCGTGTCATTGACGAACTCGGTGAACACGAACGACGGGGACTGATGGTTCGAGGGCACGATCGCCAGCACCGTCACGATCACGGCGACACCGGCCAGATGCCACCAGACGCTGATCGAGTTGAGCACACTGACCAGGCGCACGCCGAAGAGGTTCAGCACGGCGTGCAGCAGCAGGGTGCAGAGGAATATCACCATCGTGGAACCGGGAGTGGGATCGAAGCCCCACTGCAGATTGAGCAGGGCGCCCGTGAACAGGGCCGCCCCGTAGTCGATCCCGGCGATCGCGCCGAGCAGGCCGAGCAGATTCAGCCACCCGGTGTACCAGCCCCACTTGCGGCCGCCGAGCCGGTCGGCCATGTAGTAGAGGGCCCCCGACGTGGGGTACGCGCTGGTGACCTCGGCCAGGGCCATGCCCACACAGAGCACGAACAGCCCGACGCCGGCCCAGCCCCACAGCATCACGGAGGGGCCGCCGGTCGACATGCCGAAGCCGTACAGCGTCATGCAGCCGGAGAGGATCGAGATCACGGAGAAACTGATCGCGAAGTTACCGAAGCCGCCCATGCGACGGGCCAGCACCGGCTGGTAACCGAGCTCGCGCAGCCGCTGCTCCTCGTCCTTCTGCTGTGTGTGCTCCGTGCTCGACGGAGTCGAGGCGGATATGGACATGGGGACGACCTCCAGGTGGGGGGATCGGGGCAGGAAGGTGGTGGGGCGGGCCCGGGCGGCCGGGCCCGGTCCCCGGGGGACGGCCGGTCAGCCGGGCGGTTTCCTCCCGGGCTCCGCCTCGGCGGCGGTCAGGCAACGGCTGCGGGCCCGGAGGAACACGTCCTCGGCGCCGGCCGGATCCTGGGGCGTCCGGGTGCGGTGGGCCCAGGGAAGCGACGTGTAGTACGGGCCCATCGCCCGGAACACCGGTGCGGCGTCGGCGAACCGGAGTGAACCCCACAACGCGTGGGCCAGATGGTTGAGATCGAGCAAGGGCCGGGCAGCCGGGTCCGCAGCGGCGAACCAGACGCGCAGCGCGCGCCGGGCGTCGCGCTCCCCGTCCTCGGTGACCCAGTGCAGGTCCAGCGCCCGTTCGTTGCCGTGCTCACGCCGGTAGCGCTCCACCCGGACGTACAGCGGCAGCACATGGAGCGGGGAGCCCTCCGGGGCGGAGGAGGACGCCCACTGCACGAAGTTGACCGCCTCGGAGAGCGTGCCGCTCGCCTGCCTCGCGTAGACGAACTGGAGCATCCGGTGGTAGGCCTCGCGGTTGAACGGATCGCGTTTGTCCGCCTCCGCCAGCAGCCCCCACGGCCCGGGGAACAGCATCGGGCCGGGCGGCAGCAGCCGGTGCTCCGCCAGGCGCTGCCCCTCGTCGAGCTGGGACAGCGCGAGGAGGCAGACCCAGGGCACCGGGTCCGCCGGAGAGGCGTGCGCGGCGGAGCGGCACCCCTCCCACGCCTCCTGCCACAGCTCCTGGGCACTCGGACGTCTCTCCCGGTGGGCGCGGACGGCCCGTTCCACGGCCACCCGGGCACGCATCACCGTCGCCGCCACGCTCCTCGGCTCCTCGGCGAGCCAGGCGTGCACCGCGTCGGAGCCCGCCGCCACGGTCGCGAGGACCTGGGTCCGCTGAGTCCACAGGGTCCAGTCGGGTGTGCTCTCCAGCAGATTCCGCATGGCCAGCCAACGGCCGGTACGCAGGTCCTGTAACGCCACCCTCAGCTCGTGATCGTGCCCCGCGGGGTGGTAGACCGGCCGGAAATCACCGGGAGCCATGTACGTGCCCCGCCCCTGAACTCGCGGCCGGGGAGAGGCGGTGGGCCGGACGCGACGGCACGGCGCAGATTCTTCTCGTCATGAATCCTCATGGAGCGTGGGGGGTTGGGCTGTTCGGTCATGAACTACCGGTGGTCATAGTCCGGTTGTTCACTCGGCGGTGAGTGTAGAACGCTCGGCGGCAGTCGTCCGGTGACTCCGCGGATCTTACTCAAGTAGCTACTCCCCGCCGGACGTTGATCTCCGCGTGAGGCCGGGCGCAGGATGATCCGGGCGGGGTTGACGCGGGGCGTGGTCTGCACGACTGTGGGCGCAGGGACCAGATGATCACGATTCCGCCCGGGTCCGGGCGGTCCGCACGGCTGGAGCATCGCTTGACAGGCCCGGTACTCGCCATCGACCAGGGGACGTCCGGAACCAAGGCGCTGGTGATCTGTCCCGAGCGGGGCGTGATCGGTTCCGGTTCCGCGCCCGTACGCCCGCGGTACGGCGCCGGGGGCCTGGTGGAGGCCGATCCCGCCCAGCTGGTCGGGTCGGTCATCGACGCCGGCCGGCAGGCGATGGCGGACGCCGCCGAGCCCGTGGCGGCCGTCGGTCTGGCCAACCAGGGTGAGACGGTGCTGGCCTGGGACCCCGCGACCGGCCGGCCGCTCACCGACGCCGTCGTCTGGCAGGACCGGCGGGCCGAAGACCTCTGCGGTGACCTCGCCGCCCACGGGGACGAGCTGAAGCGGCTCACCGGGCTGCCCCTCGATCCGTACTTCGCCGCGCCCAAGATGGCGTGGATCCGGCGCGAGCTGACGCGGGAAGGGGTCGTGACCACCAGCGACTCCTGGCTGGTCCACCAGCTCACAGGCGCGTTCGTCACCGATGCCGCCACTGCGGGACGCACCCAGCTGCTCGGCCTCCACGACGTCGGCTGGTCACCCGCGGCTCTGGAGATCTTCGGCCTGTCCGACGAGCGTCTGCCCGCCGTCGTCGACTGCGCGGGACCGGTCGGCACCACCACCGCGTTCGGCGGGGAAATCCCCCTGACCGGCCTCCTCGTCGACCAGCAGGCCGCCCTGCTGGCGCAGGGCGCCCTGGCACCCGGCCAGGCCAAGTGCACCTACGGCACCGGGGCGTTCCTCCTCGCCCAGACCGGCGGTCGGGCCAGCACCGGTTCCAGCGGCCTGGCCAGCTGCGTCGCCTGGCGCCTCGGCGGGCGTACGGACTACTGCCTCGACGGTCAGGTCTACACGGCCGCCTCCGCCGTGCGCTGGCTCACCGACCTCGGGGTGATCTCCGAAGCCGCGGACCTCGACGCGGTGGGCGCCTCGGCCCATGACACCGGAGGAGTCACCTTCGTCCCCGCGCTCGCCGGTCTCGCCGCCCCCTGGTGGCGCAGCGACCTGCGCGGCTCCTTGACCGGCCTCGGCCTCGACACCACTGCGGGCCACCTGGTCCGCGCCCTCTGCGAGGGCATCGCCGCGCAGGTCGTGGCCCTGGCGGACGCCGTCGCCTCGGACCTCGGTGCCCCGCTCACCGTGCTGCGGGTCGACGGGGGCCTGACCCGCTCCTGCCTGCTCATGCAGACCCAGGCGGACCTGCTGCAACTGCCGGTCGAAGTCTCGGCGCTGCCCGACGTGACCGCGCTCGGCGCCGGCGTGGTGGCCAGGATGGGACTCGACCCGCAGCTGCCACCGGACCGGGCGACACCCGCATGGCGGCCCTCGGCCGTGTACGAACCACGGATCGGCCCCGAGGAGGCCGCGGAGCGCCTCGCGGGCTTCCGTGCCGCGGTGGACACCCTGCTGGAGCGCCCGTGACCGTCACCCTCACCACTGCCGGCCCCCTGCCCCCGGGGAAGACCGAGGGCCCGTACGACGTCGCCGTCGTCGGAGCCGGCGTCGTGGGTGCGGCCATCGCCCGCGAGCTGGCCCGCTACGACCTGCGCACCGCCCTGCTCGACGCCTCCGACGACATCGGCGACGGCACGTCGAAGGCCAACACCGCGATCCTGCACACCGGATTCGACGCCGTACCCGGCTCGCTGGAATCCCGCCTCGTACGCGAAGGACACGGACTCCTCGCCGCCTACGCCGCCGAGACCGGTATCCCGGTCGAGCGGGTCGGCGCCCTGCTCGTGGCCTGGGACGAGGAGCAGCTCGCCGCTCTGCCCGGGCTGCGGGCCAAGGCCGCGCGCAACGGCTACCACGCCTGCCGCGTCATCGGCGCCGGGGAACTCCGGCTCCGCGAACCGCACCTGGGTCCCGGCGCGCTCGGCGCACTCGAAGTCCCGGACGAGAGCATCATCTGTCCCTGGACCACCCCGCTCGCCTTCGCCACCCAGGCCGTCCGGGCAGGCGTCCACCTGCACCTGAACTGCCGGGTGCTCGGTGTCGGCACCGACGACGAGGGACATACGCTCACCACCTCGCGCGGCCCGCTGCGTACCCGCTACCTGGTCAACGCCGCCGGGCTGTACGCCGACCGGATCGACCGGCTCCTCGGGCACGACGTGTTCACCGTGACCCCACGCCGCGGCCAGCTCATCGTCTTCGACAAACTCGCCCGCGACCTCGTCGGCCACATCCTCCTGCCGGTCCCCGGCCCGGCGGGCAAGGGCGTCCTGGTCGCGCCGACCGTGTTCGGCAACGTCCTCCTCGGCCCCACCGCGGAGGAACTCCACGACAGGACCGACACCGCGTCCACCGCCGAGGGCATGGACCTGCTGCGGGAGAAGGGCCGCCGGATCGTGCCCGCGCTCCTCGACGAGGAGGTCACCGCCGTCTACGCGGGTCTGCGCGCCGCCACCGGGCAGGAGGACTACCGCATCCAGGAGTACCCCGGGCTGCGTTACGTCGCCGTGGGCGGCATCCGTTCCACCGGTCTCACCGCCTCCATGGCGATCGGCCGTCACGTCGTGGAACTGCTCTCGGCCACCGGCCTGGACCCCGCCGGGCCACGCCCCCTGCCACCTCTGCGGATGCCCAGCCTCGGCGAGGCGTTCCCCCGGCCCTACCGGAGTGCCGGCCTGATCGCCCAGGACCCGGCGTACGGCACCCTCGTCTGTCACTGCGAACAGGTCACCCTCGGAGAGATCCGGGACGCACTGTCCGCGAGGATCCCGCCGCACTCCCTGGACGGCCTGCGGCGCCGCACCCGCGCACGTGGCGGCCGGTGCCAGGGTTTTTACTGCGGCGCCACCGTCCGCGCCCTGTTCGAGGAGGCGCACCCGTGACCCGCAACGCACGAGAGGTCGACGTCCTTGTCGTCGGCGGGGGCCCCGCGGGCCTCGCGGCCGGAGCCGAACTCGCCGCGGCAGGCGTGGAACGGGTGGAGATCCTCGAACGCGAGCAGGAGGCGGGCGGGGTTCCCCGCCACTGCCACCACGGCGGCTTCGGCGGACGCCTCGACCGGTCCGCGTACGCCTGGGCACCGGCCACCGGAACCGCGTTCCCCCCAGGAGGGACGAGCGGTCCGGCCTACGCCCGGCGCGGTGTCGCCGCGGCCCTCGACGCGGGTGCGGTCCTGCGCACCGGAGTCACCGTCACCGGCTGGGCAGGGCCCCGCACCGTCGAGACCACCGGGCCCGCCGGGCTCGAACGGATCACCGCCCGAGCCGTCGTCCTCGCCACGGGTGCCCGGGAACGGCCGCGCAGCGCCCGTCTGATCCCAGGCACCCGGCCGCCGGGCGTCTACACCACCGGCGAACTCCAGCAGGCCGTCCACCTGCACGGGCAGAGGATCGGCAGCAGAGCGGTCGTCGTGGGCAACGAACCCGTCGGCCACGCGGCCGCCGCCACCCTGCGGGCCGCCGGGGTCCACGTGGTCGCCATGGTCACCGACCAGCCGGCCTCCCCGGCCCGGCTGCGGAGCCGGCGCACCCCGCTGCTCACCGGCGCCACCGTCACGGCGCTCACGGGCCGGAGCCGGCTGTCCGGGGTCGCGCTGCGCCACGACGACGGCCGCACCACCACCCTGCGCTGCGACACCGTCGTCCTGACCGGCGACTTCGTCCCCGACCACGAACTGGCCAGGCGCGGCGGCCTCCTCCTCGACCCCGGCACCCGGGGACCCGCGTACGACGCCGCCCACCGCACCTCGCGACCGGGCGTCTTCGCCGCCGGGAACCTCCTGCACGCCGTCGAACACGCGGGGTTCGCGGCTCAGGAGGGCCGAGCCGTCGCGGTGCCCGTGCTGCACCGCCTGTCCGGTACGGAGGAGCCCGCAGGCCGCGGACGGCCCGTGGTCGTCGACGCCCCCCTGCGGTGGATCGCCCCCAACGTGACGGGGCCGGACGGGACGCGCCCGACGGGGGACCGGTTCGTGCTGCGTACCGCGCTGCGGCTGCCGCGGCCGCTGCTCGTCGTCTCGCAGGGCGGGCGCGAACTCCACCGGCAGCGGCTGCTGTCACCGGCCGTCCCCGGCAGGCCCTTCCGTCTGGCGGCCGACTGGGTCGACCGGGTCGACCCGCACGGTGCGTCCGTACGGGTCACCGCGCTGTGACGGCGGGGCGGCCTCAGGGGATGAGCAGCCGGTCCGCACCCACGGCCGCCGCCAGCCCGGCGCCCAGCAGCCAGCTGCCGAGCCGGGTGCGGCCGTTCCTGCTGAGTTCGATCACCACACCGCAGAGGATGAGCGCGAGCCCGTAGACCCCGACGACCAGGACCGACGAACGGCTCGCTATCCGCAGCGCCAGCACGACGGCCATCACCGCCATGCCCGCCGAGGAGAGGACGATCCGCAGCCGCCGCGCCTGGCGTGGCGTCAGCCTCCGCTCCCGCGCGGCGGGCCCGGGTATCGCTGCCGGGCTCTCTCCCGGCTCGTGGTCCTGCTCCTGATCCCGCTGCCGGTCGTGGTCCTGGTCGGAAGTGCTCATGACGCCGGATCGTAATGGCTGCGCACCGCGGTGTTCGCCGGGCCGCGGGATCACCCGGTGGTCAGGCGATCGACGCCGAGACGATGGCGGACACCGCCAGGTTGCAGGAAGCCGTCACCCAGACCGCCGGGTGCGGCTCCCGCTCCACCAGCGTGGCACCCAGCTTTCCGGGAGTGACCAGGTCCACGACGAGGAAGGCCACAGCCATCATGACGAGACCGAGAAGCCCGAACGCGGCCGTCGAGGCGAGCCCCTTGCCGAAGTCCTCGTACGTCGTCCAGATCGACGTGAACACGATGCCGCCGATGCCCAGCATCGCCGAGCTCAGGAGCAGTGCCGCGTTGCGGTTGCGCTCCTCCCATATCTGGCGGCCGAGCTTCCCCGGTGTCAGGGCGTCGATCAGGAATATGCCGAGAACGAGCAGTACGACGCCGAGGGCCCCGTACGCGGTGGCACGGCCGAGGCCGTTGATGATGTCGGTCATCGGGGCGTCCGTTTCCTGAGCAAGTAGTCGAAAGCGAAATATGGATGTGATGAGAGTGATCAATGCGTCGTCAAGAGGGAGCAAAACCTATCGCATTCATGTGCTCAGCTTCCGGCCCGGTCCTCCCGCCGCAACCGTGGCGCTTCCGAGGCGGCGTCCACGGCCGCAGCGCCCCCGGGGGCCCCGTCCGCGCCCCCACCGGCACTCTCCGCGCCCTCGGCCCCGGAGAGCTCCACGCGGTCTGCCAGTTCCCGGGCCCAGCCGATCAGCCCGCCCACGCCGATCCCGTGCGGATCCGACGCCCCGAAATCCTCGACAGCGGCGGCGCCCCGCCTCAACAGCCGTGCCCCGCCCGCCGCGTTGCCCCGGGCGGAATGCGTCAGCCCGACCGCCATCTGTGCCAGCCCCCGCCACAGCCCACGTTCCGCCTCCGGTGCCGACTTCCAGGCGTCCTCGAACACCTCATGGGCATGGAACGGCATGCCCGCGTCGAGCAGCCGCTGGGCCTCGCGCACTGTCTCGTCGGGGGAGCGGACCACCCCCTCGGGCTGCCGCTCCACCCCCGAAGACCCGTACGGCAGGGGGCGCCCCAGCCCGTCCCGGGGGCGCGCATTACGCGCCCGCCCTTCCTCGTCGCGGTCCCTACGAGATCCTTCCACCCTCCGATTGTGCCTCGCACCTGCGGAGAACCACGGGAACCCTGTCCGCGGGCACCCGCGCGCGGCTAGGCTCGGGGCTCTCCGCAGTCATCTGGGAAGGGGAGGAATGAAACCGTCCCGGCCGTTGTACGAGCGCGAACCGGAACTCGCCGCCGCCGCGCAGGCGTTGGACGCCCTCTGTGGAGGGCAGGCAGTCGGCGGGCTGCTGGTGTTCAGCGGCGAAGCCGGCATCGGCAAGACCGCGCTGCTCGGCGAGATCCAGGTCATGGCCGCCGACCGCTGCACCATCTGGTCCGCACGCGGCGGTGAGACCGTCACCTCGGTGCCGTTCCACGTCGTACGCCAACTGCTCCAGCCCGCACTGGACCGGTTCCCCGCCGACGAGACCCGCGCCCTGTTCGGCGACTGGTTCGAGATCACCGCGCCCGCTCTCGGCCTGGCGGACCCCAGCGGCCCCCAGCCGGACCCGCAGGGGGTCAGGGACGGGCTCGACCACGTCGTGTCCCGGCTCGCCTCCCGGTTCAGCCACCGCCCGCTGCTCCTGATAGTGGACGACGCGCACTGGGCGGACGGCGAGTCCCTGGCCTGGCTCGCCGGCTTCACCGCACGGCTGTCGGAACTGCCCGTGCTGGTCGTCCAGGCGCACCGCCCTCAGGAGTTCGCCGACCGCAACACCGACTGGGCCGTCTCACGCGCCGAGGGCAGCACCGACGCGGCGGGCCATCCGGCGCTGACCCGGGTGGCGTTGCGCGCGCTCACCCCCGACGCCACGGCCGACCTGGTGCGAGCCGGCCTGGGTGAGCACGCCGACGATCCCTTCTGCCGCGAGGTCTGGGCCGTCACCGGAGGCAATCCGTACGAAGCGGTCGAACTCGTCGCCAAGGCGCAGGACCGTGAACTGGCACCGGTCGAGGAATCCGCGGGTCTCCTGCGGGAACTCGGCGCCTCCGCGCGGGGGAGCGGACTCGTCGCGCGCCTCGAGCGCCTGGGCACCAACGCCAACCGCTTCGCCTGGGCAGCGGCCGTGCTCGGCACCGAGATCTCCCAGGAACTCGCCGCGTCACTCGCCGGAATGAGCTCGGCGGAGGCCGCCGACTGTACGGCGCGACTGCGGGACGCCCGCATCGTCAGCGGCTTCGACCCGCTGGAATTCGTCCACCCGCTCATCGCCACCGCCGTCTACCGCTCCATCCCGCCCGCGACCCGCACCGCGATGCACGGGCGGGCGGCCTGGGCGATCACCCAGGCCGGACTCGGGGCCGCGGCGGCCTCCCGCCACCTCCTGGAAGTCCACCCGGACGACGACCAGGAACTGGTCGCACAGCTCCGGGAGGCGGCACACCAGCACCTCGCGGTCGGCGCGCCGGAAGCCGCCAGGCGCTGTCTGGAACGCGCCCTGGACGAGCCGCCACGCCCCCGCGACCGCGCGGTGCTGCTGTACGAACTGGGCTGCGCCACACTGCTCTCCTCGCCGGCCACCACGGTGCAGCACCTGCGTGCCGCACTCGACACGCCGGGGCTCGACGGGACACTCCGGATCGACGCCACCTTCCGGCTCGCCTCCGCCCTGTCCCACAACAACCAGCTCAAGGACGCGGCGCTCTCCCTTGCGGCCGAGGCGTCCCGCACCCCTCCCGGGCCGGGCCTGATGCGCCTCCAGGCCGCGCACTTCCTGTGGGAGGGCATGCAGGCCACCGAGGACGACGGCCCCGGCCGGTCGGCCCGCCTCGCCCGTAACGCGGACCATCTCAAGGGCCGCGACAACGCCGAGCGCGCCCTGCTGACCCTGCGGGCCTTCGACGCCATGCTGCGCGGTGAGAACGCCCAGGTCGTCGTGGACTTCTGCGAACGCGCGCTGGTGGACGGGCGGCCCGCACGCGGACTCGGCTGGACCGACTCGGAATGGGGATTCGAACTCCCCGCGATGGTCGGGATCACCTACGCGTTCACCGACCGGCTCGACCGGGCCGACGCGCTTTTCGGCGAGGCCGTCCGGGCCTTCGAGATCTCCGGCTGGAGCGGTGCGCACCTCGCGTTCGCGCACACCCTCCTCGGGCTCGTGCACCGGCGCCGCGGCCGTCTCGCCGAGGCCGAGGGCTTCCTGCGCGAAGGACTGCGCCTCGCCGACCGGGCCGGCAGCGGACTGCCCGTCCACTGGGACGCCACCTGCCTCCTCGTCGACACCCTGCTCGCCCGCGGCCGGACGGCGGAGGCCCGGCTGGTCGCCGACCGGTACGGCTTCGGCCCGCCGTACCCCAGCGCGATGGTCCTGCCGGACGCCCCGTGCGTACGCGGACGGCTGCTGCTGGCCGAGGGCCGCACGGAAGAGGCCGTCATCGAGCTGGAAGCGGCGGGCGCGGCCCTGGAGCCACGAGGCCGGTTCAACGGTGTCTGGGCGCCCTGGGCCGGGGATCTCGCCCGTGCTCTCGCCGACACCGACCCGGTACGGGCAGCCCAGCTGGCCACCCGGGCCCGCGTCCACGCGGAACGCTTCGGTACGGACACGGCGATCGGTGAGGCCCTGCGCTGCGTAGCCCTCTTCGTGCCGGCGGAGGAGGCCACCCACCTGCTGGCCGAGTCCGTACGCCATCTGGAGGCCTCCTCGTCCGCCTACGAGCACGCCCTGGCACGCTTCGAGTACGGGGCCGCGATCCGTTCCCGGCGGGAGGTCGCCCTGGCCCAGAAGCTCGCCACCGCCTGCGGCGCGGAAGGGCTGGCGAGTCGCGCCCAGCAGGTACGGGCGTCGATCCGGCCCTCGGAGTGAGGTAATGTTTGTCCTGCGCGGCCGCCCGGGAACACCGGGAGGAAACGCATCGGGACGTAGCGCAGCTTGGTAGCGCACTTGACTGGGGGTCAAGGGGTCGCAGGTTCAAATCCTGTCGTCCCGACTGGAGACAGTCGCAGGTCAGGGCCGGTTTCGGAGCAATCCGAAACCGGCCCTTGATCATTTCTGGGGACCGGTTGGGGGCCAGATGGAGGTCCGGCGTCCTTGACTGGGTGAGCGGGTCCTGGCGAGGGGGCTCGGTAGCGATCGCGGTGCGCGCAGCGCGTTGAAGTGGGCCGGGAGTGCCGCCCCGGCGGCCGTGATCTTGTGGACGTCCGGGTGTAGGTAGCGCTGGGTGGTGGTCAGTGAACTGTGGCCGGCGATTCTGCGGAGGACGTGCAGTTGGACTCCGGCGTCGGCGAACCAGGTCGGTGTGACTCGGGCGGGGTTGACCTTGATGATGCCGTCACGTACCGCCTGTTCCATGACGCGCACCGGAACAGCGATGGTGTTTTTTCACCGTTGAGCGGCTGTGCTCGTCGGCGATCCAGTTCTGCACGGTCCGGTCCACGACGCCGTTAGTGATCATCCGTACCGCGAGGTGTCCCAGGGCGGGGACGACGCGGATCCGCCCTCCCGAGAGGTAGGGGTCCAGCGTCTTCAGTTCCAGACCGCGCAAGGCGAGGTCCATATTTGTTTCGCCGTATTCGGCGAGCTTCGTCGTGGCTAGGGTCGGTGTCAGGCCGGCCTGTGCGGCCTCGCTGATGCTCTGGAGCCATTCCTGTGCTTCTTCCTCGTTATCTTTTCCTTCCGAGAGCGATTGGCGGCGCTTGGTGGTTGGGTCAGTCCAGCCGACAACCGGCACAGCCGTTTCTTCGGCCATCACTGCGGGCCGGGGTACGTGACGCAGACGGCCGCGATGCAGGTGGGCCGCACCCCTGGAGAGAGTGCGGCCCACCGACCACGTCACCTACGGTGTCGTCGCTTCGTCGACAGCCCTGACGATGCTCAACGCCATCGCGTCGAAGTTCTCCCTGAAGAAGCTGGTCTTGTTGTAGAACCCCTCTTCGGAGAACCCGCCACCAGAGATGAACGTCGTGGCCACCGCGGTCAGCGCCGAGTGGATGACGTGCAGTTCGCGCGCGGTCAGGGTGAAGTCACGGGTGGTTTTGTGATCACCCTTGAGCCTTTCGGCCAGACGGCTGATCTCCTCCTGATCCGCGTTCAGCTGTACGGCGAGTGCCTCGTCGGAGTACCCCCACCCTTGGAGCGTCCGCAGCGCCTCGAGCATCAGGTCGGTCTGGGTCGATGTGAATCGTGTGTGGAACGATCCTTCGACCTCGGTCACCTTGATCTGCGTCCTCAAGCCGGTCGTCCTCCTTAGTTGGACGGCAGTGGATCGTACTTGCTGAGGAACTTTTCCTTGGTCATCCGGTACCCGTGGATGTACCTGTCCTTGATGATGACGACTACACCCTTCGCCTCGTCGAAGGCGACGGGGTTCTTGGTGGTGGGGTCGATGTGGGTGGCCTTGCCACGCCACTTGGCCCAGTACTTGGCAAGTTCTTCGATGTTTGTGCCGATGCCGGGGATGGCGTGGTCGATGGCGTTCTTCGTCGGCTTTCCGTCCGCACCCTTCTCCTGCATCTTGCCCCAGTTGTACTCGACGCCGTCGGTGACATCGCTGCCGTATCTCTTGTCGAGATCTTCCAGCTTCTCGAAGGGAAGGTCACCGATGTCCCAGTCGAGATCACAGACGTCGTCGGCGGCCGCGCGGGCCAGTGACTTGCCCGCGCAGGGCGGCAGGTCGGGGTCCTTCCTGGCCCTCTCGATGAGGTCCCGGAGCTTCGTCAGCGTCCGCTTGCCCTTCGCGGACGCCTCGAAGAACTTGGTGATCCCCGCGGTGACCCTGGCGACTGCGACGGTGAGTGCTGGGAGCTTGAGCACCACGACGGCAACGCTGGCGGCGTTGATCAGTGTCCACAGGCATGCTTCGATGTCGCCCTTGGTGAAGCAGATTTTCGCATCGGTGTAGCCGACGACGTCGAGGATGATCTCTCCGCCGTTAGCCTTGATCCAGTCGAGCACGTCCTGAGCCGTGGCGTCCTTGGCCACCCGCCACTCATCAACACAGCTCTGGCCACAGAGACGTAGCAGGATCGCTTCTTCTTCGCTCGACAGCTCGGCACCAGTGTCGACGGCTCCCTCCGCCCGCTCGGCGCGTGCGGCCTCGATCCGTTGTCTCAGAGCCTCCTCGGCGCGCGTTGCCGCCTCGTCGGCCTCGACGGCACTGTCCTGAGCGTTCGCGGCTGCGGCCTCCGCTCTGACGGCCGCCTCCTCCGCGTACTGGGCGATGCTGTTGGCGCTGTCGGCATCGCTCTGGGCGGCGTCCGCCGCCTTGTGAGCGCCCTCTGCGTCCAGCTCAGCCTCGGTCGCCGCGTTACGCGCGGCAGCGGCCTCGCTCTCGGCAGCGGTCGCCGCCGTGTCGGCAGTGGTCGCGTATCCCTGTGCTTCATTGTCGTACTTGGTGGCGTTGGCCGCGGCGGTCTGTGCCGCAGCCGCGTCGGCCGCTGCCGCCTTCGCGGAGGCCCGTGCCTGGGTGACGGAGACTGCGGCCTTCGCCGCCTGGGCCACGGCCGTGGCCGCCGCCTCCGCCGCCAGCTTGCTGTCGGCATCTGCCCGGTCTGCGGCATCCGCCGCCGCCACGGCGGCCTTGGCCGCTTCGTCGGCCTTGGCCTGCGCCGCAGCGGCTTGCTGATCGGCCAGCGTCATGGCGTTCTGGCCCACCAGTACGGCCATACCCGCCGAAGCGTCGATCTCCTGGTAGGGGCTACCCAATGAAATCGCTTCGTTGGCGGGATCGATCACCTCCTTCGCGGCGTCGCCGGCCGCCGTGGCCGCCTGGGCCGCCGCGAACGCCTGTCCCGCGGTCACGGCGCTCTCGGCCCGTGCCTGATCGGCCTGCGAGCGGGCTTCCGCCGCGTTGGCCTTAGCCGCGACCGCGTTCGCCGCCGCCACGCGGCTGAAGCCCTCCGCCGCCCGGGCGTGCCCCGCCGCAGCCTTGGAAGCCTCGATGGCATCGGCAGCCGCGGCGTGTGCCGCGGTGGCCTGGGCGTGGGTCGTCGCCGCCGCCGCCTTCGCGCCATTCGCCGCGGCTCTGGCACGCTCGGCGGCGCCTGTGGCTTCCGTGGCCGCCTTGCGAGCCGCGACCGCCGCGGTGCTCGCCTCGTTTGCCGCAGTACGAGCACGGGAAGCAGCCCCCGACGCGTCGTTCGCCGCAGCCCTGGCCTCGGTCGCCGCGGCACGGGCCGCGGCAGCGTTGTCGGTTCCCTCCGCAGCGGCGGCAGCCGCTTCGTAGGCCGCCGCCCTGGAGGCAGCAGCGTCCTCCTGCCGCTCCGCAGCGACTGCCTTGTCCCTGGCCGCAGCCGCGTCCATCTCGGAGACGAGGGCGGCCTGTGACTTCGAGTCAGCCACGGCGCCGGCCGCAGTGGCACGATCGAGAGCGTCCGCCGCGGCGTTCCGTTCCGTCACGGCTCGTGCCTCGGCAGCGGCAGCCTTGGCGCGTTCGGTGTCGGCACGCTTGCGTGCTGCCGTTGCGGCCGCCTTCTCCTGCTGTGCGGTTTCCATCTTCGAACGAGCGTCTGCGGCAGCGACCTTGGCCTTGCCCTCCGCGGTCTCGGCACGCGTGCGTGCCGACTTGGCCTTCGCCGCTTCGTCGGCGGCGAGAGTGGCCTGCTCAGCGGCTGCCTTGGCCGCCGCCGTGGCTTGCGCGGCGTTCTCCTGCGCGGCCGCGCGGCGGTACTCCGCCTCCAGGGCGTTCGCCTCCGCGCGGGCGCGGGAGAACAGGGCGCCGTTGTCCGCGACCGTAGCCTTGGATGCCTGCAGCGCGGTGTTGGCCGCCTTGTACGCGGCCTGCGCCCCCGCTGCGGACGCCTTCGTGACCTGCGCCGACTGCTGGGCGTAGGCGAGGCCACGGCCCCGGGGGGTACCCGCCGCCTCGGCGACCTCAGCAGCCGCGGCCTGAGCCGTGTCCGCCTTGGACGCCTGGACCGCCGCGTCGTCGGCGAGCGACTTCGCGAGCGTCAGCTGCGCGTTGATCCGGGTCTGGGTGTTCTTCAGCTCCGTTTCGATCTGGCTTTTCTGCGCCGCGGTGGGCTGCCAGTTCGGTCCTTGGGAGCGTTGCCAGGCCAGTACTTCCTCTGCTACCCACGCCTGGCCGACCGCCTCGACCATGGCGAACGAGGCGTTCCACAGGTCGTCGTAGGCCGCGGCCTCGGCAGCGACGATGGTGTTCCGGTACGGGGCCTGGGCGTCGAGCTCCGCCTGCCATTCGGTGCGTGCGGTCTCGACGACCTCGCCCATGACCCGGTACGGGTCAGCGGGGTTCTCGAAGTCGCAGTTGGACCAACGAACCTTCAGCGACTCGATCTCGGTACGGTGCTCAACCGTTCCCGGTACCGGCGCAGTCTTCGGGAATCCACCGAACTGCAGAAACATCCGCGCGTCATCGGCGGACATCCCGACGGAGAGGTCCTTGAGCGTGCCACCGGACGAGCCCACCAGGGCTGCCAGTTCCTTCTGGAACTTGTCGAGCGCCTGGAAGTACTCGTCACTGCCCTGCGTCTCGCCGATGATCTCGGTGACGCGATCGAGTGAGTCCTTGCCTGCCCTGGGAACGAGGTCGGCGAAGGTCGCCTGCGAAGTGCGTTCGTGGGAATCACGTCGGAACTCGCGTGTGGCGGTGTCGAATTCCGGTGCATCGAAGTGGTGCTGGAACTTGTTGATCTGCTCCAGCCAGCGCTGCTGCTGCTCGGTCTGGAAGCCCGAGGGCGGCGGCGCGGTATCCCAGTCGTCGTCGTTCGCCAGGTCGACCGGGCTCTCGGCCGAGGAATTCTCCGTCAGAGCGTTACGGCGGTCCTGTGGCGTTCCCTCTAGTGCGGACTGGGCCAGGTTCTTGACAAGCGGTCCGCCGTTGTGGAGGACGTGTCCGAGCCTGCACTGATCGGCCTGTGCCTGTTCGCCGGTGTCGGAACTAGGCGTCCAGGTGTTCCAGTTGACCGGGTCGGGCTTCGCGAAGTTCGTCCAGATGCTCCACTCCGGCCAGCGGTCCCACTTGAGATCCGGAAAGCCTGGAGGGACATCGGAAGCGGAAGCGGCCGCGGTGACTGCCGGCCTCGTGCCCGTGGTCCGGGAGGCGACGGCCGCCGCGTCGGCTGTAGACGCGAGCAGGGACATGGCAGTTGCAGCCGCTGCTACCACGAAGGTGCGTCTGAGTGCTTTTCGCAGGTGTCGTAAGGTGGTCGATCTTATGGGGCTCATCCCATGGTGCCTTTCTGATGTGCTGATTGATGCAGCGACTGGTTCGTCGACAGCGGTGGCGCGCCCTCGGATTCCCTCAGCGACGCAGGGTTCGTGGACAGGCTGCGGTACCGGGACGCGAGGTCCGGAGGATTGTGCGTGAAGAGCGGGCATGGAGGAGGACGCCCTCCGAGGCGTGCTGCATTCGGAGGAGTGGTAGCCGTCAGAGGGGAGGAGCCACGACGTCGCGTCCGTGTCCGTGTGCTACTGGGCTTTCGGGAACGAGGCGGCGGAGGCGGCCATGGTGTCCCGAGCAAGTTCGTATCCAGGCAGTAGCTTTTCGTGCTCCTGCGTGTCGAGACCACCGATGTGAATGATCAAATACCCCTCGGGGAGCAGTACGGAAAGAGCGCGCTCCCTTTTTGCGGGGCCATCCGTCGAGGATTTAAGATATGTGACTTCCGTTGCGGAAAAGGGGCCGGCCTTCGTCTCGCGGTATTCGGGCTCGGAGATTTTCCTCTCCTCGGCCAGGTAGGCGTCGAGGACGCGGCGGGAATTCTTTGCGGTGTCGGCGCTGCGCCACACGCGGAGGAAGCCGAAGATGCCCGCAGGTTTGGCATCAATTTCGCAGGCCAAGGTCACATTGCCCTGCTTGGGGAGGGAGTCGGTTGCGCCGACTACGGGGCGCGGAGTCCATGAGGGCGCGATGCCGAACGTTACGGGAAGGGCGCACGCGGAGCTGGACCCGCCGACCGAACCAGAACGCGCAGCCGGTTCGGTATCGTCCTGCCAGACGGACGCTTCCGGTGCGGATGAACAGGCGGTGAGGATACCTGCCAAAAGAATGGACAAAGGTACCGGAAAATAAATCCTACGCATCTCGTTCTCCGTGCGACTTTTACTGTGGAAGCCGCCTCAAGCTATATCGCCACCATGGTCACGTCAACAAATTAGATGCCCTGCACATTCATTCTGCGCTTCCTAGATGTCATGTAGCCATATCGGAGGCAGATTCAGGCCAGTCGCACCGGGCCCGGCCGCAGGACTGCATCTGTCGTGTTGCCCGATAGGGTGGCGCGCGCTCGTCCGGTGCCGGATGGTCTCAACCGCCGCCCCAGTAACGGACGATGGTCCTCAAGGAGTCGCCCCGTACGGCCGATACGGAGGGAACGCTGAGCCCTTGCCGTCCCGTGAGCGCACCATCCGTGCCACCTGAACCGCACCGGCGGCGTGACAGGCGTTCCTGCAGAACTTTTGGATCCTCCCGCGTAAAGGGCTGCGGCCTGGTCCTCTACGGGCAGTTCCCCTGTGGCATGTTCCGAGCTGCCTTGCAGCCGGTGATCGCCGCCGGCTCAGCGTCGGGATTGCTGTCGTCGAGGCCGACGAAGCCCAGGTCGGCGATGGCTCCGAGGCCCGCCGCAGCTTGGCGGTGAGGAGGTCGTGGCGGCAGGTGGTGATCGCCGAGGTCCGTCCGGGCCGGGCTGCGGAGACTCGCAGCAGTCGGCCACGGTCGTCGGTGAGCGCGATCACGGGCAGGCCGTGGCATTTATCCGCGAGATCGGACGCGAGGCTGCCAGGTCTCATGCCGTGACAAGCCCTGACGAGCCGCCTCCTGGAGGGCGGCGACCCTTTGTCGTACGTGTCAAGGACATGCCCCATGGGGACCAGTTGGGGACCAGACGGTGTCCGCGCACCTGAACGGCACGCACGGCACCACACGCCGTGCCCCCTGATTTCTGGACGTATGTGCAGACAAAAGGGATCACCCCTACTCCTGGGGGTCAAGGGGTCGCAGGTTCAAATCCTGTCGTCCCGACTGGAGACAGTCGCAGAGCGGGGCCGGTTCCGGAGTCATCCGGAACCGGCCCTTGATCGTTAGAGTGCTTCACCCGGGAAGTGCCTCCGGCGGTGGCAGGAACAAGGACCTCGGCAGTCCTCATTCTTGCTGCTCAGAGGCGCTTTCTGCTTTTCTGCCGGACAGCCCGCTTCATGAAAGCGCGAGGCTGAGGGGGGATCACGTCGGTCCCTCTCCGGTGAGATGGCCGGGGGAGTGCCCGCCGCCCCGGCGGGCTGCCGGTCGCCTGTGCGGGCGGCGGGAGTCCTGGATCAGTAGCCGTAAATCATCTTGTAGGCGACCTCGGGGAGGAACTGGCCGGCCGCGGAGCCGGTTCCGACACCGCAGTTGCCGTCGGACTCACCCGGGGTCTTGATCCACAGGAGCATCTCGGCGCCTCCGCCCGTCTGGGTGGGCGTGCCGATGCGGCGGCCGGAGGGGTTGCACCACTGGCCGTTGGAGCCGTTGCCGTTGCGGCTGGTGTCCACGACGAACGGCTTGGTGTAACCGTAGCGGGCGGCCAGTTCGTTGTTGACGGCGTTGCCGTAGGCGGTGTTCTCGGCGGTGGTGATGTAGTTGGAGACGTTGAGCGAGAAGCCGTGGGCCTGTCGGAGGCCGGCTTCGTGGAGGCGCCGGGCCATGGTCGCCGCGTCGGCCCAGCGGGGGTTGCCTGCGTCCATGTAGACCCAGGTGTTGGGGGCTTGGCGGTTGAACTCGACGAGGGCACCGGTGAGCATGGCCTCGCGTTCGTCGATCTGGGCCTGGGTCATGCAGCCGTAGTCTCCGAGGGAGTCCGGTTCGAGGATGACGACGGCCGGGCGGGCCGCGATGCCTCCGGCGAACTGAGCGATCCAGCTGGCGTAGGCGGACGGCGAGGCGGCTCCGCCGGCGGAGTGCCCGCCGCAGTAGTCACGGTGGTAGATGTTGTAGGCGACGAGAATGGGCAGCTTGTCCCGGTAGTCCGCCGCTCCGACGTAGGCACCTGTTGCGGTGCTGATGGTGCCGCTCCAGGAGCCGAACCAGCGGGCCATCGGTGTGTTGGCGATGGAGGCGTTGATCGCGGCGGCCCGGCCGTCGCCGGGGTTGGCGACCGCCCACTGCCTCGCGCTCGAGTCGGGATCCACGTAGAACCCGCTCGTCATGGTGGTGGGGTCGGCCGCGTGGGCGGAGGGTGAGGCGGCGAACGCCAGCGGCAGAGCACAGAGCGCTGCCATCAGGGTGCGGAGTCTGCGGCTCAAGACGGTACCTCGGTTTCAGAGGAGGTGCGCTTTGGGAGCGCTCCCACTGGAAGCGGTCCCCATCGTGTGGGTGGGTGGTTGAGCTGTCAATAGTCGGCACAGCATCCGACTGCCGCAGGGGGAGACAGGTCCTGTAGGCCATGGCGCTGGAAGCGGTCCCCTCTCATGCGTCCCTGAGCGCTCCCCGCCTGTGAAAGGCTCACGAGCCATGGCAGAAGCAGCGCCGTGTCGGCATCCGACGCCCGACGAGGTGGCCGAACACGCCGGCGTTTCCCGCTCCGCGGCCTCCCGCGCCCTCAACGACGCCCCCATGCTCGTCGCGCTCGTCAACGGGCAGGACCCCACCCCGCTGGTCCTCCCCACCCCGCTGGTCCTCCCCACCCGCCTGGCCGTCCGGGCCGGCGCCTGACTCCTCACTTTCCGGGAGGGGCGGGCCCCGGTCCGAACGGGTCGCTCCCGGACGTGGCGCGGAGCGTCCAGGGAGCCAGCCAGGGTGGTCGAGGTCCAGCAGCGGAAGCAGTGACTGCTGTCCGGTCCGATGACTTGGGTACTGGTCGCAGCCTGCCCTTTTCGCTGATGCGGGTCGCGGTGCCGGGTTCATCAGGGCGGTCGCGGCCGGCACGCCCGGGACGGATGCCCGGCGAAGACCGAGCTGTTTCAGCGGGCTCATGGTTCTCCTGGCAGGGGCGGGGGCCGGGCGGTGCGGTCGATGGATCGGATCAGGGTGTGGACACCTCGAACCGCGTGACGCGGACCGTGCCGCCGAGGGCCTGAGTGGCATGGTTGAAGAGGGCGAACCGGTAGCCCATGAAGAACCGCCAGTCGTTGCCCATGGAGAAGGTGGGCCCGAAACGGTTGAACGTGATGCCGTCGGTGCTGTAGGAGAAGGTCCCGGGGCGCGGTGCGCCAGGGTGGATGTCCGCGTTCGCGCGCAGCCAGATGCGACCGCCGGAGGCGGGCGCGCTCGCGATCTCGGTGCCGGTGCCGGTGGTGTTCCAGTTGCTGTCCATGGTCAGCCCGGTGACCACCACCACCCGTGTCGCACCGCCGTCGCGCTTGAGGCCGATCCAGGCGGAGGAGTCACGCAGCAGCGCAAGCCCGGCCCGGTCACCGTCCCGCATCGCGGAGTGGTCGAGCTGAACCGTGGCGGTGGAGGTGGGGCCCTGGATGCGGTGCGTAAGGGTGTTGCGGGCCCAGTAGAGGTCGTGGGTGACGGTCGCGGTCCGCAGCGTCAGGCCGTTGCCGACCGACCACTTGGTGTTGTCGGGGTTGTGGTTCCACTCCCATCTCGGTTTCAGAGCCGCACCGTCGAAGGTGTCGACGCCGGTCATCGGGGTGACCCGGCGGGGCGGAGTGGGTACGGCCGGACTGGGGTACGTGGTGCCCCACGCGCCGTTGACGAGCTGTACGACGGGCCAGCCGTCCGCGGTCCAGGTGACCGGTGCCAGGGCGGGCATGCGGCCGCCGGGGTAGGCGTCGACGAAGGCCATGTAGTACCAGGCGCCGCTCTGCGTCCGCACCAGCCCGCCCTGGTGGGGGACACCGCCGCCGGGGATCGGTCCGCGCAGGTCGAGGAGGACCTGCCGCATCGCGTACGGGCCGAAGGGGCCGCTCGAGGACTTGAGGATGTACTGGCCGTTCGCGGGGCGGGTCAGGAAGACGTAGTACTGTCCGTTGATCTTGTAGAACCGGGCGCCTTCCAAGGTGCCGACACTGGACGGTGTCCTGAACACCTCCTGCGTACGGATCTGGTTGCGGCCGTCGGGCGAGAGCTGGGCCACGCTGATGGTGGTGTTGCCGTACGCCACGTAGAGGGTGTCGTCGGTGTCGACGAGCAGGCCGGCGTCGTAGTAGGGGGTGTCGATCGTCGTCAGCCTGTTCCACGGCCCCTCCACCGCGGTGGCGGTGTAGAGGTACGTCCGGGCGAAGTCGATCTGGCCGAGCCAGTAGAAGGTCCTGTTGCTGGGCCGGTAGGCCAGTGACGATGCCCAGATTCCTCTGACATAGCCGCGGGTGCCGTTCAGGTCGTACTTGGCGCCGAAGTCGAGGACGGGTACCGAATGGCCGGCGATCTCCCAGTTCACCAGGTCGTACGACCGCAGAACGGGCGCGCCCGGCGAGTAGTGCATCGTCGAGGCCGAGGCGTAGTAGGTGTCGCCGACGCGAATGATGTCGATGTCCGCGAAGTCCTGCCAGATCACCGGGTTCGTGTACTGTGCCGCGACCGCGAGGGCGGGCCCAGGGGGGAGGAGGGCGCCGGCGGCCAGGCCGGTGGCGGCCGCGAGCGTGCGGCGTCGCGTGAGAGATTGATGCGGCCATGACATATCCATGGAGGCGTTCACCTCGGGTTCATCGGTCGGAGCGGCTCTATTCCATTCGAAATATCGAACGCGGTGCGGCTTGTCGGCCATTCTGGATGATAGGAGGTTGGTGTACCCCGTCAACCCTTCTCGCGTAAGTCGTGCGTCGCTTCGAAATGTTCGAAGCGTCTGGTGTGGAGTCGGTGCGCCTCGGCTTGCTCCTTTGCTGATCTCGCAACGCCTTCTGCCCATCGAGGAGGGGTTGACATGTTCATTCTCCTCTCTAGTATCCGTGGGGCATCTGAAGTTTCCGAACGACGATCGAAATTTCGAACTCTTTCCTCTCCTCTCTTCCCTGCCGAAGGAGTCCCGGTGCCCAGACGATTAGGCGGACGGCTGTTCCGCCTCCTCACGGCCGCCGCGCTGATGCTGACCGCGTCCGTGACGGCCTCAGCGCAGTCCACCGCCACGGCCGCGCCGGGCAGTCCGGCGCTCACCCCACCACTGGGGTGGAACAGCTGGAACAGCTTCGGGTGCGGCATCACCGAGGCCCAGGTCCGCCAGGCCGCCGACGCGATGGTGTCCTCGGGCATGCGGGACGCCGGGTACCGGTACGTGGTGGTCGACGACTGCTGGTTCGACCCGCAGCGTGACGCGCAGGGCAACCTGCGGGCCAGCCCGACGAAGTTCCCGAGCGGGATGAAGGCCCTCGGGGACTACATCCACAGCAAGGGCCTGAAGTTCGGCATCTACCAGGTGCCGGGCGAGCGCACTTGTGCGCAGACCGTGGGCACTTACCCGGGCTCCACGGGCAGCAGGGGCCACGAGGTCCAGGACGCCGCCACGTTCGCCACGTGGGGGGTCGACTACCTCAAGTACGACTGGTGTTCCTCGAGCGGCACGCGTGACGAGCAGGTCGCGCGGTTCAAGCTGATGCGTGATGCCCTGCGCGCCACCGGTCGGCCGATCGTCTACAGCATCAACCCCAACAGCTTCCACGCCATCACGGGGTCCACGTACAACTGGGGCGAGGTCGCCGACCTGTGGCGGACGACCGAGGACCTGCTCGACATCTGGCAGAACGGCAACACCAACAGCTACCCGATGGGCGTCGGCAACGTCCTGGACGTCAATGCGCCGCTGGCCGCACAGTCCGGCCCGGGGCACTGGAACGACCCCGACATGCTGGTCGTCGGCCGCCCCGGCCTGTCGCTGACCGAGTCCCGTTCCCACTTCGCCCTGTGGGCGTTGATGAGTGCCCCGTTGATGGCCGGCAACGACATCCGCACGATGTCCGCCGACGTCAGCGTGATTCTGCGCAACCCGCGCCTGCTGGCGGTGAACCAGGACTCCCAAGGCGCGGGTGGACGCAGGGTGCGCGATGACGGCAACATCGAGGTGTTCGCCAAGCCCCTGGCGGACGGTTCGGTCGCGGTGGGGTTGTTCAACCGGGGCGAGGGCGCAGCGACGGTCACCACGACGGCCGCCCGGATCGGCCTGAGCGGAGGACCGTTCACCCTCACCGACCTGTGGACCGGCGGCACGTCGAGCACGTCCGGGCAGATCTCGGCGAGCGTCCCCGTGCACGGCGTCGCCGCGTACCGGGTGAGCGGCGGCAGCCCGCTGGCCGCCGCCACCTCACGCCTGCGGGGCAACGCCTCCGGCCGCTGCGTGGACGTGGACAACGCCTCCACGGCTGCCGGCGCCGCGACTCTGATGTGGGACTGCCACACGGCCGCCAACCAGCTGTGGACCACATGGGCGAGCGGCGAGATCCGCGTCTACGGCGACAAGTGCCTGGACGCCTACAACCAGGGCACCACCAACGGCACCCGTGTCATCACCTGGCCTTGCAACGACCAGGACAACCAGAAGTGGACCGTCGGCTCCGACGGCTCTATCCGCAACGTCCGCTCCGGACTGTGCCTCGACGCCAGCGGGGCCGGCACCGCCAACGGAACCCCGCTGGTGCTGTGGACCTGTAACGGCCAGGCCAACCAGAAGTGGACCCGCGCGTGAGCGACACGGCACTGCGTCATGGCCAGAGCGACAACACCCCGGCCACGGCCTCCCGCACGACTGCCGCATCCGCCGGCACGGCCGCCCCCGGCTCCGGCTGCGGCGGGACCCCGGGCGTCGGTACATCGGCTTCCAGGCCGGCCACCCACACCGGCAACACCCTCTCGCCGAACACCTGCACCCTGCACGGCACCGCCTGCGGCTGAGCGCCGTGTCCGCCCGGGAGATCTCCGGACGGACACGGTCCCGGCCCAGGACGTCGTGCCCGTCACCGTGGTTCCCGACGCGGTGAGGCAGTGCGTCGTCGAGCGGCCCGCGCCCGTTGGCCCAGCGCTCCCACCGCGCTCTTGGTGCAAGGCGCCGGAATGGCCGTCACAGCAGTCGAGGGACGGGGAAGGCGACCGTGCCGGCCAGTCGGTCGGGAAGACCTTCGGCGGACGAGCACCGCGAGCCTGACACCGGGCCCGGGACGGTGACTATCGCGTGCATCGCCGAGTCCGCGGGCGTCTCCGGTCCGACCGTTTCGAAGGTACTCGACGGCAGGTCCGGGTCTCGGACGAGACCCGGGCTCGCGTCGAGCGGCTGATCCACCAGTACGGTTACAGCCGACTCCCAAGAGGCCTTTGCCCCGGCGCCCTCCCTCTCCAGCAGGCGGCGCTTCCCTGTGACGCCTCCTCCGGGGACGTCGAGCCGGTACCCGAGGGCGAAGCGGCCGGCCGGGTGTGCGCCGGGATGCTGACGCCCTGCCTTCCAGGGATCCCCGCCGACCCCCGGCGAGCCGCTCGGCCAGGCCGCAGCGGACTACCTGCGCACCGGCACCGGTGGGGTGTCCGTTCCCGACGCCGCCGACAGCGCGATCGGCCCGATGCGCGTGTCCGTACACGACGCCGCCGCCGGGCGACCGGGCGCCGCAGCCCTCGGTCACGGTGTCGGGCAAAGGCCCGAGGCCGGCGGTGGCGACGCACGGCCCCTGAGAACCCCTGAATCCCTGTCATCAATTCGGGTGATGCCACGGCAGGGCCGACGGCCTGTCCGGACGGTCCGGACGGTTCGACGACGGCGGGCCGGTCCTGCTGCACCGAGCCGGGACGGCCCGGAGGCAGGGGCTACCGGGTGAGGGCGGCCGCCCCCGTGGGGCGTGCGTCCCGTGGTCGGCGCGCTGCGTCCGCCCGGTATATACCGGGCGGACCGGGCCGGGGGCGGCAGAAGAGTCGATCCGCCTGGCGGGCAGCCGCTCCGACCGGGCCGGTGAACCGTTTTCCTCGCCCGGCCGGGTCTCCGGCAGGGCGCCGGCCGAACCGGAGTCCTCGATGACCGTCTCTGACCCGTCAGTCCAGTCCGTTCCCGGCGCACGTCAGCGCACCCACTCGGTCGACCGCGCCTTCCTCCGCCTGCAGAGCCGCCACCCCGGCACCCTGTGGGACGGAGGGGGCGTCGCCTATCTGAGCGGCCCGCCGCCGAGCCTCGCAGAACTTCGCGCCTACGTCGGCCTCGGCCTGGGCCGGCTGCCCATGCTGACGTGCCGCGTGGAGGGGGCGCCGGGGCGCTCCTGGTGGAGGCCGGACGCGGACTTCGACGTCGACCAGCACGTCCACGAGGTGGTGGCGGACGGCGCCGCGGGGTGGGAGCAGGCTCTGGACACCGCGCGCAACGCACCGTTCGCCCCCGGCACTTACTGGGGAGTCTGGCTCGTGCACGGCCACGCACCCGACGCCTACGCGGTGTGTTACCGATTCCACCACGCCTGCCAGGACGGATCGGCCGCGGCACTCACCTTCCGGGCCATGCTGGGCGGCGGAGAGCCCTCGGCGAGGCCCGTGCCGAGCCCTTACGGTCGCTTCGGTTTCCCGCGCAGGGTGGCGGTCGCGCTCGGCCTGGCCGTACGCGCCGTGTGCGGCGCCCTCCTCCCCCGGGGCCGGGGGCCGGCCGTGCCCTTCGTGCCTTCGGGCGACAGGGCGTTGTGGCGGGGCAGGGTGGCGGTGGACACCCTGCGCCGGATCGGCACGGCGCGAGGCGGATCGGCGCACGACGCGCACCTCGCCGCGCTCGCCGGCGCGCTGTCGGCCTGGTCGGCGCGGACAGGTGTCTCCGTGCCGCGGATGGCGGCACTCCTCCCCGTCGACGTCCGCCGCCCCGACGAGGAACAGAGCTGGGGCAACCGCTTCTTCGCCCTGCCGGTGAACCTGCCGGTGAACCTGCCGGTGAACCCGCCGGCGGGTTCACCGGCGGAGAACGGGAAGGACGTCCCGGATAACGGAGCGCACCTGTGGCGACTGGACCGTGTCACGCAGGTGACCCGGAAGCTGCGGGCCGAACGGTGGCGTCAGGCCGTCCAGGACCTGGTGAGGTTCATGCCGGACCGGCCGACGGAGTGGTACATGAGGCTCGTGCTCTCCCCGCGTGTCACCGACCTGATCGCCACGTCCATGCCGTTGGCGGGGAAGGGCAGCCTCGGCACCGCCACCGTGACGGGCACCGCTTTGCTGCCTCCGCTCCTGCCCGGACACCTCTGCGGGGTGGGGCTGTCGTTCTTCGGCAGTTATGCCGAGGGGTCCTTCGTGACCGACCGGGCACTCCCTCAGGGGGAAACCCTGCCGGGCCTGTGGGAGCAGGCGGTGCAGGAGCTGGAGCGCGCCGTGGCTCCCCTGGAGTCCGGCAGCTGACGGGGAGCGGGCCCGCGTCCGGGGCCGGAGGATCACACCCCCGCCTGCCGCTCCTCCAGTTCCGCCGGCCGTGACTCCGGGGCCCCGTGATCGTTCCGTTCTGTAGCCGGGCCGCCATCGGCGCCCGGCCAGGAACCGGCCTTTCCCAAGGAGTACCGCCCGCCATGACCCTCTCACGTACCGTCCAGCGTGCCGCTCTCACCGCGGTGATCGTCTCCGCCTCCGTGCTGACCGTGCCCGCCTCCGCGCAGGCGGCGGAGCTGCCGCCCGCCTGTCAGACGGCGCTGCTCGAAACGCTCGACAAGTTCCCGGTCGTGGATTTCACGGTCCCCGAGAAGGTCCAGAACACCGCGCTGGTCGAGGTCCTCAACCTGAGCGAGGCCGATCAGGCCGCGTTCACGCAGTCGGCGTGCACAGCCTGGAACGACTGGGCCACCGCGAACGGCCAGGCAGTGGCCGGTGACCTGGACACCCGCTACCGGAGCGCCGCCGGGCCGGTGTGCAACAAGTTCGCCAGGTCCGCCCTGGCGACCATCAAGAAGTACGCACCCGGCATTCCGGCCGGGACGCGGGGGCTGGAGACGGTCGCCAAGAAGGTCTGGGCCACCTCCATGCAGAAGCTGGCGGACCAGGCCACCAACGCCGACTGCCGACGGACCTACAACGCCGTGAAGGCCGGCTGGTAGCACGGGCCGCCTCCCACAGGTCCGGGGCCGGGCCGCCCCGGGCGATCGCTGGGGCGGCCCGGCCCCGGGCCTTCGTTTTCCCGTCCGGTGCGGCTCTCGTACGTCACGGCCCGCACGGCCTTCCTGGACGCCTTGAGGCTGGTGATCAGCACGCCGCAGCGGGCGAGGGCGACCGTGCCGCCGGTGCGCTGCGTCAGGACCGCGCCGAGAGTGCCGTGCCGATCTCCCGTACGAACGGTTCCAGATCACCCGGGTTGCGTGAGGTGATCAGCGTCCAGCCACCGGAACCGTCGGTCACGACCGGTTCGTCGGTCCATTCGCCCCCCGCGTTGCGGATGTCGGTCCGCAGCGAGGCGTAGGAGGTCAGCCGCTTGTCAGCGACGACGCCCGCTTCGACCAGCGCCCACGGGCCGTGGCAGATGGCCGCGACAGGGCGCCCGGAGTCCGTGAAGGAACGGATGATCCCGGTGGTGGCGCTCTGCAGGCGGAGGGTGTCGGCGTTGAGGGTGCCGCCCGGGATGAGCAGCAGGTCGTAGTCCGTGGGGTCGGCGTCGGCCAGTGTGAGGTCGGGGCGGACGGTCTTCCCCGGGTCCTTGTCGCCGACCAGCGTCACGATGTCGTCCATCGAAACGGCCGCGACGTCGACCCGGGCTCCCGCACCACGGAGGTGGTCAAGGGGCACCAGGAGTTCGTCCTGTTCCACGCCGTAGTTGGTGACCACGGCCAGTACCTTCTGCTGCTTCACGTCGTTGTCGGTCATCGGCTGTCACCTTTCCTCGGGCGGAACACCGGATCGTGGCCCGCAATCGTGACGTTTCCCCGCTATACGGAGCATATGCCTCCGGTGTCCGGGGCGGGTAGGTCACAGGGCCCGGGAGGAGGCGGCCGGACCGGGCACCTCCGGCTCACGGCAGCGGTGGCCTTGCGGGCCACCGGTCGGCCGCCGCTCCGCCGGGACCCCGAGCAGCAGGACGCGGGCCCCGTCTGCA
Source organism: Streptomyces sp. NPDC014623 (assembly GCF_043088245.1). NCBI lineage: Bacteria > Bacillati > Actinomycetota > Actinomycetes > Kitasatosporales > Streptomycetaceae > Streptomyces > Streptomyces sp. NPDC014623. The sequence goes on from NZ_JBIBZU010000012.1 coordinate 202,277, forward strand.
GGGTCGGGAGAGGCCGGGGGACCGCAGTGGAGCCTGCGGGAACGTCCTGCCGTCATCGTGACGGGCAAGGCGTCGAGGGACGGCGCGGCCCGGGTGGTGGCCCGCCAACTCCCCCGAGAGCCTGCTGCTCACGCGGGGAAGAGCCTCGGCGCGGCCGGCCGCGACCCCGCGGTGCGCCGGCCGTACTCCGTACACCGCGTTCCGCGAGAACGGCACCTGGGTCTCCGTGCCGCGCGGCTCAGGCCCTCTCGTCGTCCTCCTGGATGTGAACCGCCGCCTCCTCGGCGGAGGCCGCGCCTCCGTCGATGCCGACGTCGCGGCCCAGCACCCTGTTGTTGCGCACGGCGCCGGGCTCCTCGTCGGCGGTGGCGACGCGGCCGGCACGTTCCTGCCCGGCGTCGTCCTCCTCCGGGCCGTTGTCCTCCGGCTCGTCGTCGGCCCGGGCGGCCTTGAGAGGGTCCTCCTCGGGCCGCTCCTGCGCGAGACGCTGGTCGAGGGATTCGCCCTCCCTCTGCTCCTCGCCGGTGGTGCCGTACTTCGATACGCCCAGGGGCTTCTCCGGCGGGGAGTAACCCGTGTCCAGCATGTCGTCGAGATCGGGCTCGTCGATCACGTTCTGCGGGTCGAGATCGTCCGTCGGCCTGTTGTCCGAGTCCGATCCGTCCGGCTGGTAGACGTCGTCACCGCGTGCTGCTTCCGACATCGGGACGCTCCTTCCCTTGAGGTTGCCGTATCCGCCGCCGCCCGTACCGGGCCGTGCGGCGTCGCCGCTCTCCTGCCCACGTGCGCGCATCTCAGTGATGCGGTTTTTCCCGATCGCCGCTCACCCTCCGGGGCGCTCGGTTCGACTGCCGGGCGGAGCGGAAGTCCTGGTCGGAGCCCCCACGGCCGAACCCCGTCGGCCCCGGCAGCTTATGGCCGTTCCCCGGCCGCTGCGACCGGGAGGGACCGCGGCACGGTGCCGGAAGAGGGAGGCACGGAGCCCTGAGACAGGTCTGACGGGGCCAGGAAGGGGCAGACGGCGAACGCCGGGGTGAGCCCCGGCCCAACTCGTAGCCCGAGGGGCACCGAACCGACGGGAAAGCCATGTCGACCGACACACCGGAAAGACGCACAGCCCGCCACGGCGGACAGGTGCCCGCCGTGCCGGCCCCGGCCGGTGGAGACGGCCCGTCCGCGCCGCTCCGGACCGGCGCGGAGCGCCCGCGCCGCGGAGCTGCGGAGACCGCCGGGGGCATGGGCCGGGCCGCCGGAATCATCGCCTCGACGGCGGTCTGCCAGACGGCCCTGATGGTGGGGCTCGGGCTCCTGCTCACCGGGCCGGCGGCGCGGCTGTGGCCGCTGGCGTCCGAGGACGAGGCCGGCGAGGCGCTGGAACGGGCCCGCACCGGGACGCTGGACACGGTCTCCCTCGTCGTGTCCGAGGCCGGCAACACGGTCACCGTCGTGGCAGGCACCCTCCTCGCCTGCCTCGGCCTGCTCCTGGTCCCGCGGCTTCCCCGGTGGCGGGAGGCGCTCTTCCTGGCCGCCGCCGTCGCGCTCCAGTCCCTGGTGTTCCTGGTCGTCACCGCAGCGGTGGACCGCGCCCGGCCCGAGGTCGAACGACTCGACGCCTCGCCCCCGACCTCCAGCTACACCTCCGGACACACCGGGGCGGCGACCGCCCTCTACGCCGGCCTCGCGATCCTGGTGCTGCACCGGACGAAGGCCCCCTGGCGCAGGGCGGTCGCGGTGCTGCTGCTGCTCGTGCCCCTGCTGGTGGGCCTCGCCAGGGCCTACCGGGGGATGCACCATCCGACGGACATCGCGGGAGGCCTGCTCAACGGCGGACTCTCCCTGCTGATCGTCGGCCGCGCCCTGCTGGCCGGGCCGCATGTGCCCGCCCCCGCGCCCGCCGACAGGGCCGCTCGCCAGGAGCCGGCCACCGGTATGCCGGGCGGGCGGGCCGCCGGCCGCACCACGGTGGTCTTCAACCCCACCGTCACCGACGAGGCGGCCTGCGACGCACTCCGGCGCGTCCTGGAGGACCACGGCCGCCACGGAGCGGTCTTCGTACCGACCACGGCCGACGACCCGGGGGAGGGACAGACCGCACGCGCGGTACGCGAAGGGGCGGCACTCGTCGTGGTCTGCGGCGGCGACGGAACGGTCCGCGCCGCCGCGGAGGCGCTGGCCGGCACCGGCGTACCGCTCGCGGTGGTGCCGTGCGGCACGGGCAACCTCCTCGCCCGCAACCTCGGCCTGCCGGTGAAGCCGGCCCAGGCGCTGGACGTCGCGCTGAGCGGTGTTCCGCACCGGGTCGACCTCGGGCGGATCGAGGGGGACGGCATGACGCCCGCACACTTCACCGTGATGTCCGGAGCGGGGCTCGACGCCGCGATGCTGGAGAGCACCAGCGACCGCGCCAAGGCCCTGCTCGGATGGCCCGCCTATGTGATGGCGGGCCTGCGGGAACTGCGCGCGCCCCGGATGCGCCTGACGGTGGAGATCGACGGAGCACGGCCCCTGCGGCGCACCGCCAGGATGGTTCTCATGGCCAACACCGGGAAGGTGCAGGGCGGCGCGGCCCTGGTTCCGGCCGCGGAACCGGACGACGGCCTGCTCGACCTCATGATCCTCGACCCGCGTGGGCCGGCGGGCTGGCTGAGCGCCGTGGCGTCACTGGTGTGCCGTCGGTCAGGAGGGGAGACCGGCCCCGCGGGCGGGTCCCGCCCCGTGGAGTACTTCACCTTCCGCCACGCGGACATCCGCTTCGAGGAGGCACAACCGCGTGAGCTGGACGGCGACCCGGTGCCACCGGGCCGGCGCCTCACCGCGTGGGTCAGGCCCGGCGCGCTGACCGTACTCATGCCTGTGGGAGGAGAGTGAGATGGGCACTGCCACCAGGGTCCCGCAGACCCGTGACATGGTCGGCAGCGAACTGTCCGGCGACGAGGCGCTGACCACCCTGCGGCGCTACGGCCGCTGGCCGCTGCTGCGTGACTCCTTCGTCCGCTTCCGGTACGCCGACGGCTTCAGCAACTCCCGGGCGCTCGCCCTGCAGACAGTGCTGGCCGTCGTCCCCCTGGTCATCGTCTTCGTCGGGCTCTCCACAACCCTGCACACGGAGAACCTGGGCAAGGTGGCGGAACTGACGATCCACCGCATCACAGCGGGGCCCAGCGCCGAGGTGGTCCAGGACGCGCTGGACCGCAGCCGGCACAGGGCCGGAGACGGGACCCAGCTCGCCCTGTGGTTCGGGCTGCTGTTCTCCCTGGCCAACACCACGACCGCGATGTGCCAGATAGAGCGCGGTGCCAACCGCATCTACGGGGTCGAGCGCGACCGGGCGTTCCACCTGAAGTACCTGCGAGGGCTGATGATGGCGATGACAGCAGGCATCCCGCTCGGCGTCGGCTTCATCGCGATGGTGGCCGGAGGCGACCTGGTGGCGGCCGCGGCCGACGTGTACGACCTCGGTCCCGGTGCCCGGTCCGCTGGGGACCTGCTGCGCGGGCCCGCCGGGGTGGTCCTCGTCATCCTCTCGGCGAGCGCGATCTTCCGCCGCTCCCCGAGGCGCCGCCAGCCGGGTTACACCTGGCTGGCGTTCGGTGCCGCCGTCTACCTGGTGCTCTGGACCACCCTGACCTGGCTGTTCAGCCTCTACCTGGAGATCAGCGGTTCGTTCGACACCGTGTACGGCCCGCTCACGGCGTTCATGTCCCTCTTGCTCTGGGCCTACCTCACGTCCATCGCCCTCTTCCTCGGCCTCTCCTTCGCCGCCCAGCTAGAGGCGGTGCGGGCCAGGCGGCCCGGCCCCGTGGAACCCGACCCAGGAGTCTGAATGACCGTCCGAACCGCCGCCCGGCCCCGACGACGGAGCAGCCGGGACGCCGACCGCAGATTCGGGATCCGGCTGCTCGGATCCGCGGCCGCCGCCGCGGCCGCCGCCGTCCTCTTCGGCCTCCTGCTCGCCCTCGTGGAGAGCGGATGGCGTCCGCTGCGGCGTCTCGACGCGGACGCGGCACGGTGGCTGAACCGGACCGCCCTCGACCATCCGGCGTGGACGGGCACCCTGCGCTTCTTCTCCGACGTGGTGTGGGATCCCGTGACCCTGCGTGCGGCGGTGGCGGTGCTCACCCTGTGGCTGGTGCACCGCCGCGCCTGGCGTCTGGCCGCATGGGCGGCCGTCACCGCGGTGGCCGGAGGACTGACGGGCCTGCTGGTGAAGGTCGTGGTCGAGCGGGCGAGGCCTGAGCTGCCGGACCCGGTGGCGCACGCCCCCGGCTTCTCCTTCCCCTCCGGCCACGCGATGACGGCCATGACCTCGTTCGCGATCCTGCTGCTCGTCCTCCTGCCCGTGGTGCGTCAAGGGGCCCGTCCCTTCTTCTGGGCCGTGGCGGCAGTCTCCGTCCTGGGCGTCGGGTTCACCCGTATCGCGCTCGGCGTCCACTGGTTCAGCGACGTGCTCGGCGGCTGGACGCTCGGGCTGGTGGTAGTGGCACTGACGGGCTGGTCCTTCGGGGCGTGGCGTGCCGACGCGGGTCTCGGCCGGGCCGGGGTCTCCGAAGGGCTGGAGCCGGAACTGGGCGGAGGCGACCCCGAGGGCGACGGCCCCGCCCAGCGAAGGGAACATTCGTTCTAGTGCGTGAGTAGGGTGGTCGCCATGTCCGTTCATCTCCAGGGTTCGCTCTTCGACCAGGCCGACCGCCCGCACCTCGGCCGTCTCACCGGGCTGCGCAGGACGGCCCTGGGCGACGGTGCGTGGATCGACCTGCTGCCGGGCTGGCTGAGTGGTGCCGACGAGCTCTTCGCCGAGCTCGCGGACGGGGTGCCCTGGCGGGCCGAGCGCCGGCAGATGTACGACCGGACGGTCGACGTGCCCAGGCTGCTCGCCTTCTACCGCGCCCACGACGCCCTGCCGAGCCCCGTCCTCGACGAGGCCCGGGACGCGCTGTCCCGCCACTACGGCGACGAACTGGGCGAGCCCTTCACCACGGCCGGACTCTGCTACTACCGGGACGGACGCGACAGCGTCGCCTGGCACGGCGACCTGACCGGACGCAGCTCGCACGAGGACACGATGGTGGCGATCCTCTCCCTCGGGGCCCCGCGTGATCTGCTCCTGCGCCCCTGCTGCGGAGGCGACACGGTGCGCCGGACGCTGGGGCACGGCGACCTGATCGTCATGGGCGGCTCCTGCCAGCGCACCTGGCAGCACGCCGTTCCCAAGACCGCACACGCCAGAGGGCCGCGGATCAGTGTCCAGTACCGCCCCCACGGAGTGCGCTGACGCGGCGGGGAAAGCCGTACGGCCGTCCCGGAAGACGACCCCGCGCATGTCGGGCGCCCCTCAGGGCAGGCGCTGCGGAGTGCCCGAACACTTCCTATCGAAGGGACACTCCCACATGCCGCAGGAGCAGCGCAGGAACATCTTCGTCGTCGGCCTCGACGACTCCAACCTGCCGATGCTGGAAGCGGTCCCGGACGCCGGCACCTACCGGTTCCACCGTCTGCTGACCGTCGGGGAACTGCAGGAGGGCGAGGTGTCCGTACCGGACCTCATGGACCGCGCCCGAGCCGTTCTCGACGCGCACGAAGGCAGCATCGACGCGATCGTCGGGTACTGGGACTTCCCGGTGAGCACCCTCGTCCCGATGCTCGGCAAGGAGTACGGAGTGCGTACGACCAGTCTCGAATCCGTCGTCAAGTGCGAGCACAAGTACTGGAGCCGGCTGGAACAGCGGAAGGTCATCGACGAGTACCCCCGCTTCGGCCGGGTGGACCTGGACACGGACGATCCGAAGCCCCCCGAGGGAGTGAACTTCCCCATGTGGCTCAAGCCGGCCCTCGCCTACTCGTCCGAGCTGGCGTTCGGCGTCTCGGACATGACGGAGTTCAGGAAGGCCGTCGACGAGATCCGGGCGGGCATAGCCCGGGTCGGCAGGCCCTTCGACACCGTGCTCGGCCTGCTGGACCTCCCGCCGGAGATGGAGGGCGTGGGAGGACAGGTCTGCCTGGCCGAGGAGGCGATGACCGGTATCCAGGTGGCTGTCGAGGGCTACGTGTACCAGGGCGAAGCGCATGTGTACGGCGTACTGGACTCGATCAACTACCCGGCCTCCCCGTGCTTCCTGCGCCATCAGTACCCGAGCAGCCTCCCCGCCCCGGTCGTCCGCAAGCTGCACGAGGTCAGCGAGCGGACCATGCTGCAGATCGGCATGGAGTCGGCCACCTTCAGCATCGAGTACTTCTACGACCCGAAGACACAGGACATCCGCCTCCTGGAGATCAACCCGCGGCATTCGCAGTCCCACGCCGAACTCTTCGACTACGTCGACGGCGCACCCAACCACCACCGCATGATCAGCCTCGCACTGGGCCGCGACCCGGCACTGCCCGGCGGCAAGGGGCCCTACGCCATGGCCGCCAAGTGGTACTACCGCTGGTTCGGCGACGGCAAGGTGCACGAGGTGCCCACCCCGGAGCGGATCGCCGCCATCGAGCGCGAGATACCCGGCGTGCGCATCGACGTCGTACCCGAGGAGGGGCAGAAGCTCTCCACGGTCTCCCAGCAGGACAGCTACAGCTACGAGGTGGCACACATCTTCACCGGGGGCGACGACGAGGAGGACCTGCGCCGCAAGTTCGACCGGTGCGTGGCCGCCCTCGGCCTCACCTTCGACGAGACGGAGCCGGGAGGCCGCGGCACGAAGACCCGGTGATCCGGCAGTCCAGCACGACGAAAGGAGGTCGCCCAGGCATGCGATACGTCGACCAGCTGCCCTACGCGACCCACGAAGAGAAGCACGTCACGATCCCCATGGAGGACGGGGTCAGGCTCTCCGCACGGATCTGGCGTCCCACCGCCTCCGACGCGGATCCCGTGCCGGCCGTTCTGGAGTACATCCCGTACCGGAAGAACGACCTCACCTCCACGCGTGACGCCATCCACCACCCCTACATCGCCGGACACGGCTACGCCTGTGTGCGTGTCGACGTGCGGGGGACCGGAGAGTCGGAGGGCGTGCTGCTGGACGAGTACCTCGAACAGGAACAGAGTGACGCCGAAGCGGTGCTGGCCTGGCTCGCCGAGCAGCCCTGGTGCGACGGGAACACCGGGATGATGGGCATCTCCTGGGGAGCCTTCGCCGCCCTCCAGACCGCCGCACGCAGGCCGCCGAGCCTGCGCGCCATCTGCATCGCGTCGTTCACCGACGACAGGTACGCGGACGACATGCACTACCTCGGCGGTGCGATGCTGTCCGACAACCTGGCCGAGGCCGGGACCATGTTCGCGTACGCCACCTGTCCGCCCGATCCGGCCGTGGTCGGTGACCGCTGGCGGGAGATGTGGCGGGAGCGGCTCGACGCCGCGCGCCCCTGGGTCCTTGAGTGGCTGCGCCACCAGCAGCGGGACGGCTACTGGCGTCATGCCAGCCTGAGCGAGGACTACTCGGCCCTGCGCTGCCCGGTACTCGCCTCCAGCGGCTGGGCGGACGGTTACTCCAACGCGGTGACCCGGCTGCTCAGCCACGTCGACGTTCCGCGCAAGGGGCTGATCGGCCCCTGGTCGCACAAGCTTCCGCACCTCGGCGAGCCGGGGCCGGCCATCGGATACCTCCAGGAAGTCGTCCGCTGGTGGGACCACTGGCTCAAGGGCGTCGACAACGGCGTCATGGACGGCCCCATGCTCAAGGCGTGGATGCAGGAGAGCGTCCCGCCCTCGACCTCGTACGAGGAACGGCCGGGCCGCTGGGTCGGCGAGCCGTCCTGGCCCTCCCCGAACATCGGGGAAGCCGTCTTCCCGCTGTGCGACGCGACCCTCGGGATGCCAGGTGGCGGCAGCGAGCAGGAGGACCGGGTCCGGACAGTGCAGTCGCCGCTGTCCGTCGGCCAGTTCGCCGGCAAGTGGGCCTCGTACAACGCTCCGCCGGACCTGCCCTACGACCAGCGCGAGGAGGACGGCGGCTCCCTCGTCTTCCAGACCGAGCCGCTGCCCGAGCGGATCGAGATCCTCGGCGCACCCGCCGTCGTCCTGGAGGTGTCCGCGGACGCCCCGGTCGCGCAGGTCAACGTCAGGCTGTCCGACGTGGCACCGGACGGACGCTCGACCCGGGTCACGTACGGGGTGCTCAACCTCACCCACCGCGACAGCGAGGAAGCCCCCGAGGCCCTGGAGCCGGGCAGGCGCTACCGGGTGCGCGTACCGCTCCACGGTGTCGCACAGGCGTTCCCGCCCGGGCACCGGATCAGGCTGTCACTGTCCACCTCGTACTGGCCCCTCGTGTGGCCGGCGCCGGGACCGGCGCTGCTCAGCGTGTACGAGAAGGGCAGCACCCTCACCCTGCCGGTCCGCCCCGGCGACGTGACGGAGGACAAGGCGCTGCTGCCCTTCGGCGAGCCCGAGGGCTGCGCGCCCCCCGCCGTCACCCCGCTGAGCGAGCCGGAGCAGGCGTGGACCGTGTCCAGGGACCTCGTGAACTACCGGTCGGTGCTCGACATCGTGAAGGACCGCGGCCTCCAGCGGCACGAGGACACCGGGATCGAGACCGGGCTGAGGGCCTGCGAGAAGTACAGCTGGGTGGGTGAGGACTTCGGATCCGTACGCGGTGAATCGGCTTGGGAGATGCGTTTCGGACGCCCCGGATGGGACATCCGGGTCGAGACACGAACCGTGCTGACCTCGGACGAGGAGACCTTCCACGTGGACGCCACGCTCGACGGGTACGAGGGCGGCCGCCGGGTCTTCTCCCGTACGTGGAACGAACAGATCCCCAGGAAGAACGTCTGACCCGTCCACCGGCGGACGCTGCCGAACGAGTGAGGGCGCGGCGTCCGCCGTGGCAGTCGGGCCCTGCCACGGCAGGAATGCACATGTGTGACCGGGCGGCTCACTGCGCCGCACCCACCGGCACGTCGGTCCGGTGGCGAGCTACATCTCAGGAGGACGAGAAGTGACGGAGAACGACGGGAACGAGCCGATTCCGGGCGCGCCCAGCAGTATGCCCCCGTCGGTGGAGGAGCCGGCCGCTCCTCGCGAGCCGCTGCCTCCCAAGGACGACCAGACCGGCCCCGAGACGGTGAGCCCGACCGGTCAGCCCACCGGAGCGGACCAGGCACGCAACGCTCAGAGCGGTGCCTACCTGACCACGGCACAGGGCGCCCGGCTGTACGACACCGACCACTCCCTGAAGGCCGGCCCACGCGGCCCGGTCCTGCTCCAGGACCACCATCTCCGGGAGAAGATCACCCACTTCGACCACGAGCGCATCCCGGAGCGTGTGGTGCACGCCCGTGGCGCCGCTGCCCACGGGGTGTTCCGCGGATACGGGAGCGCGGCGAAGATCTCGAAGGCAGCCTTCCTGGCGAAGGACGTGGAGACACCGGTCTTCGTCCGGTTCTCCACCGTGCTCGGTTCACGCGGATCGGCCGACACCGTGCGCGACACCCGCGGCTTCGCCACGAAGTTCTACACCGAGGAAGGCGTCTTCGACCTTGTCGGGAACAACATCCCGGTCTTCTTCATCCAGGACGCCATCAAGTTCCCCGACGTCATCCACGCGGGCAAGCCGCATCCCGACCGGGAGATCCCGCAGGCGCAGAGTGCCCACGACACGTTCTGGGACTTCGTGACCCTGCACTCCGAGGCGACCCACCACACGCTGTGGAACATGTCCGACCGCGGTATCCCGCGCTCGTACCGCACCATGGAGGGCTTCGGCGTCCACACCTTCCGCCTCGTCGACGCCGAAGGAGCCACCACCCTGGTCAAGTTCCACTGGAAGCCCAAGCTGGGGGTCCACTCCCAGGTCTGGGAGGAGGCCCAGATCGCGGGAGGCGTCGACCCGGACTTCCACCGCCGGGACCTCGCCGACGCCATCGAGGCCGGTGCCTACCCCCAGTGGGAACTGGGCGTCCAGACGTTTCCCGACACCCCTGACCAGATGTTCCAGGGCATCGACCTGCTCGACCCGACGAAGATCGTCCCGGAGGAGCTCGCGCCGGTACAGCCGATCGGCCTGATGACCCTCGACGCCAACCCGTCGAACTTCTTCGCCGAGACGGAACAGGTCGCCTTCCACGTCGGCAACATGGTGCCGGGCATCGACGTCACCAACGACCCGCTGCTCCAAGGCCGGCTGTTCAGTTACCTCGACACCCAGCTCACCCGGCTGGGCGGCCCCAACTTTCCGCAGCTGCCCATCAACCGGACGCACGCCCCGGTCAACGACATGCTGCGGGACGGCATGCACCAGACGGCGGTCCACCGGGGAGTCGCGCCGTACCGGCCCAACTCCCTCGACGGGGGCTGCCCGTTCCTGGCGGGAGCGGACAACGGCGCGTTCGTCGAGGTGCCCGCCGAGGTGGCCGCGAGCCGCAAGGTACGCGAGGCCCCCGAGTCCTTCGACGACCACTTCAGCCAGCCCCGTCTCTTCTGGCTCAGCATGACTCCCGTGGAGCGCGAGCACATCATCGCCGCGTACACCTTCGAGCTGGGCAAGTGCTACGAGCAGGCGATCAAGGAGCGTGCCCTCAAGGTGCTCGCCCGGATCGACGCCCAGCTGTGCGAGCAGGTCGCCGCCGGCCTGGGGCTGCCGGCTCCTGAGCCGGACGGGCCGCTCGCGAACCCGGAACCGAGCCCTGCCCTGTCACAGGTCGGCGGTGTCTGGCCGGTGGACGGGCGGATCATCGGCATCGTCGCCGACAAGGACGCCGACCTCGACGGTGTCCGGGCGGTACGCGACGCGGTACAGGCCGCCGGCATGGTGCCGCTGGTCATCGCTCCCGCCGGAGGTGTCCTCGGCGCGGACGGCGACCCGGTCACCGTCCAGCGGACCTACGCCACCGCCCGTTCCATCGAGTTCGACGCCGTGCTGCTCGCCGGCGCCCCCGGTGCGGGCGCCGACGCGATCGGTGCGCGGGACGCCAAGGCGGGCGCGGCCGGCACCGCCACCGACCCCCGGGTGCTTCTGCTGCTGAACGAGGCGTACCGGCATGCCAAGGCGATCGGCACGTGGGCGGGCGGTGACCGTGTCCTCGCTTCCGCGGGCGTGCCCCAGGACGCGCCGGGCGTGGTGAACGCGGGCTCGGGCAGCGAGGTGCTGGAAGAGGTCAAGCAGCTCCTGGGCAGGCACCGGGTCTGGGACCGCTTCCCCTCCACGGTCTGACACGACGCCACGGAACAGGCCGGAGGCGGCGCCCGCAGTACGGGCGCCGCCTCCGGCGCGTGCGAGGCCTCGGGGGACACCGGTACGGCCGGCCGGCAGACGGCAGTATGGCCGCATGACGACACGACCGACGATCACCCTCGTACACGGGGACATCACCGAGCAGCACGCCGACGTCCTGGTCAACGCCGCCAACTCCTCGCTCCTCGGCGGTGGCGGGGTGGACGGTGCGATCCACCGGCGTGGCGGGCCCGAGATCCTTGCCGCCTGCCGCGACCTGCGTGCCTCGCACTACGGCAAGGGGCTGCCGACCGGGCAGGCTGTGGCGACGACGGCCGGCCGGCTGCACGCGGAGCACGTGGTCCACACGGTGGGCCCGGTCTGGTCGCGTACGGAGGACCGTTCCGCGCTGCTCGCCTCCTGCTACCGGGAGTCCTTGCGGGTGGCGTCGGAGCTGGGAGCCCGGACAGTTGCCTTTCCGGCGGTCTCGACGGGCGTCTACGGCTGGCCGCTCGGCGACGGTGCCCGGATCGCCGTGCGTACGGTCCGTGAGGCAGCGCACCCACCGATCACCGAGGTCCGGTTCGTGCTCTTCGACGAGGAGGCGTACGCCCGCTTCGGCCAGGCGCTGACGGCGTAGGCAGGGGACTCGTCACGCGCGGCTACCGGCAACGAGCGGTTCGGCAGTGGCAGGGGCCACCCGCCTCACGCGCCGGCGCCGAACGGCCTGGGCGAACAGCAGGAGCACTCCCCGCCCCGCAGGGACGGGGCCTGCCCGGAGCGGGCCGTCCCGGGCGGGCTTCCGCCAGGCGATCCTCGGCGGTGAGACCGAGGATGACACCGCCGGCAGTGACGACCGGGACGGTGAACGCGGCTTCCGCGTACGCACCGGCCGGCCCGGCGGGCCGCCCGGTCCGTCTCCGTCTCCGTGTGCGGTGGGACGAGGACGCGGCGGTGGCGGGCACCGCTCATGGCTGTGCCGGTGGCGGCCGGACCGGCCGGGGAAGCGCAGCCGACCGCCGTCCGCGCGGGATCAGACCAGGCTGCGCTGGTAACGGTAGGTCAGCTCACCGTCGGTGAAGTGGAAGTAGGCGGTGGGCGGGAAGAGGCCTGTCTGGGCCTTGCAGGCGTACTTCTTGACGAAGCCGGTGGTGGCCGGCCAGCCGGGATAGCTCTCCCCCTGCACCACACAGGAGTCCTTCGGGACGACGGCCCACACCTGGGCTTCGGTCATGCCCAGAGCGGTCTTGTCGTAGTGCGACAGCCTCATGGACGGCGTCTTCGGCTGGTACAGGTACTCGTTGCGCTTGCTGTACAACTCGCCGTCGTCGGTGAAGGAGAAGCCTCCGTAAGGGGCGTAGTCGCCCGACCCGGCGAAACAGAGGATGGAGTCACCTATGACACCGCCGGTGTCACACGCCGCCTCACCACCGCCGATCTCCCAGACCTCGTCGAAGGTCATCCCGAACTGGATCTGCTCGTACTTCTCCACGGAGAAGCCGGAGTCGGCCTGGGCGGACGCGGCCGTCGTCGCGACGGCCGCGGCCGCCGCGACAAGGGCGACTCCCATACGTGCAATCCGTACCTTCACCACATGTGTCCTTTCGTCGACGCCCTGGGCACGGGCCTCGTCGCGGGCCCGGCGGGGCGGGTTCGTGAGGTGCGGGGGCGCAGGCGGCACCACAGGGCCGGCAGCGTGGCCCCAGTTGCCGGGTGCGACGCTATGTTCCGTCACTCTCCGCTCCGTCTCCACGGGGCCGGGCCCCGGCACCGGGTCCTGGACACCGCGCAGCGTGCTCGTCGGGTGAGCGCCGGCCGCGTCCTTCCGGGCGGTACCCGGTCGCGGAGCGCGACGGTGACTGCTCCGTGGAGGACGCCATAGGGCAGGAGCCCGAAGAGGCACAGGTCCGCGCCGTTCTCGCCCGACTCGGCAGCGCGGACGAGGAACCCCCGGACGTCTCACCGCAAAACGAGTCCGGACGGCCGCCGGGCGTCCTTCCCGACGGGTTCGTTCGGCCGCGTCCGGCCGGATACGGAGCTGACGGTCATCGACTCCCATGGGACCACTGGTCGTCCAGGGGCACGCAAGCGCGGACGGAGCGGGAAGCCGACTTCGGGGAACACCGGTACGGCGCTTGTCGCCAAGCGGGTCATCCCGGGCTCCCGGCGCAGGTGGTCGGGCGGCGGCGTCCGACGGAAGAGGCGACCGGCGGCGCGTGGGTGTTGCACGGGACGAAGCGGCTGCCCGCGCCGACGCGGCGCCGGCTGGAGGAAGCCGCCGAGGTCGTTCCACCGGGCCTTCGCCGGAGCCGTGAGCGCCGCGGGGGAACGACGGCCTGCGGACGCGGCCCGAGCCCGTCCGCATCCACCAGCCTGCGGACGCGCTCACCGCGGAGGAGGAGCTCCGCTGCCGGCTCCGGACCAGGGGCCGGCCGGGAAATTCCGGCCCACCGCGGGGAGCGGTGAGCCGGACACCCGCTGTGCGGAGCGGGGGAGGGGAAACAGGGCTGCCGGGGTCAGCGGGTGACGCGGAAGCTGTGGATCTGGTCGGAGCCGCCGAGGCCGGCTCCGGACTTGTCGACCACGTAGGCGGTGCCGCCGGCGACGGTGACGTGGTTGGGGTTCGTGCCCGTGGTCACGGTCCGGACGACGGTGCCCTTGCGCGGATCGACGACCGTCGCGGTGGCGTCGGTGCGGTTGACGACCACGACGTTGCCCGTGCGGTCGTCGTCGGCGACGGACAGGGCGCCCGCGCCCGTGGCGACGGACTTGGTGACGAGCCCCTTCCTCAGGTCGATCACCGAGAGGTCGCCGCCGGTCTGGTTGGCTGTGTAGGCGGTCCTGCCGTTCCTGGACAGCGCGATCGAGATCGGGCCGTCACCGGCGGGGATGAGCCGCGGGGCGGCGGACTTCGCGGTGACCTCGATGACCTGGTCGCCGTTGAGGTCCGCGGCGTAGGCGGTGCCGGTCCGTTCGTTCACGACCAGGCCGGTCGGGCCGGAACCGGCGACGGTGACCCGCTGCTTCTCCTTCAGGGTCCTGGAGTCGAAGGCGACCAGGGTGCCGTCCGTGAACGCGCTGGCCCACACCGTGTTGCGCCGTTCTTCCACGACGATCTCACGGGCGTGGCCCACGTCCGGGAGGGTGGCGAGGTGCTTGCCGGTGCGCTGGCTGTACACGGCCACGGTGTTGTTGCGGGTGTTCGTCGTCCAGACCGTGTTGTGCTCGTCGTCGACGGCCACCCCGTAGACGGCTTCCAGCGCACCCGTCGCGGCGTCGGCGACCGGCGGGGTGATGGTCTGCTTCACCTTGAGGGTCTTCGGGTCGACCTTGAGCAGGCTGGAGGCCACGACCGGCGGGCGGCCCACGGCGGAGGTGGTCCACAGGACATTGTTCCGCTCGGAGTACGAGGACTGGTAAAGGCCCTTCACGAGCGGCGCGACCGTGACGGTGCCGGCCGCCGTGTGCGCGGAGGCGGTGCCCGTCAGTGCGGCGGTGCTGCCGGTGGCGAGCACGAGGGCGATGGCGGCACGGGTGACGGTGCGACGGCTTCTGCGGGACGAGGTCATGCTGGGGTCAACTCCCTGACAGGGGTTCAATGGGAAACACAACACCTGCAACTTAGCTTAGCCTTACCTAAGTAATTCACCCCCGACATGTGACCTGCGCAACAGATCTCTTGTGGGATGCCGCGTCCGGCGTGCGCCGTCGGCTCCGCCCGCCGCAGCGGCGGCCCGCGAGCTCGGGCCGGCCTCGCCCCGCCACCGTTGAAGGCCTGCACGCCTCATCGGAGATAAGGTGACCCTAAGTCGCATTCCTCGTTGTTCGGAGTTCCTCTCGTGATCACGTCAGTGCCGCCGCAAGACGCCCCGCGCCGGCCGCCCCGGACCGCGCGCCCGGACGGAGTGCCGCGGCTCCGGGAGCCGGGATGCCGGCTCCCGGCACCGGGGGAGACCGAGGAGTTCTGGGAGGCCGTACGCGGCAGCGGCACGCCCCTCGTCGCCCCGGACCCGCAGGGCAGCCCCGACCACCGGGCGGTGACGTTCCTGTGGCGCGGCACCCCCGCCACCCGCGCCGTGCAGGTACTGCCCAACAAGCTCGGCGACCCCCGCGAGCCCGAGGGGAACCTGATGGAGCGGGTCCCCGGCACCGACGTCTGGCACTGGTCGCTGCGTCTGCGCCACGACTGGCGGGGCACCTACGACTTCTACGTGGACGAGGGCGGTGGCCCCGGGCCCGGTACCGCCGGCTACTGGCAGTGGCTGCGCAGCCGGCCCCGGCACGACCCGTTCAACGACCGCACGCTGCCGCGCCGCTGGAGTGGCACCCCGGTGTCCTACGCCGAGCTCCCGGCCGCGCCCGGCGGGCAGGACTGGCAGCCGAGGCCCGGCGTCGTCCGCGGCCGGGTGGCCGCCCACGAGGTGCCGGCCACGAAGCTGGGGGGCGGCACCCGCCGTGTCTGGCTCTACGAACCCCCTCCCGGCCCGGGGCACCCGGCGGAGCTGCCCGTGCTCGTCCTCCTCGACGGTGAGCACTGGCAGCCGCGGCTCGGGCTCGCACACCTCCTGGACAACCTGATCGCGGACGGCCGCGTCCCGCCGCTCGTCGCCCTGCTCCCGGAGTCCGTCGACGCGGACACCAGGTGGTCGGAGATGACCTGCCGGCCGGAGTTCGCCGGCTTCCTCGCCGACGAGCTGCTGCCCTGGGCGGCGGCCCGTCTGCCGGTCACGGACGACCCCGCCCGTACGATCGTCGCCGGACAGAGCCTGGGCGGACTCTCCGCCGCCCACGCGGCGCTGTCCGTGCCCGGCCGCTTCGGCAACGTCCTCGCCCAGTCCGGCTCCTTCTGGTGGCCCGACGGGCCACAGGCGCAGTGGCTCACCGAGCGGATCGCCCGGACGCCACGTCTGCCGGTCCGCTTCCGGCTCTCCTTCGGCGAACAGGAATGGGTCACCCTGCCCGCCGCCAGGCGTCTGCGCCAGGTCCTGGCGGCGGCGGGCTACGGCGACGCCTCCTACCGGGAGTTCAACGGCGGCCACGACTACCTGTGCTGGCGCACGGAGCTGGCCGACGGTCTCGTCGACCTGCTGGCCGCCCCCACGCCCTAGGGGCGGCCCGGCGGCTCATCCCCGCTCGCCGCCCGGCTCCAGTACGGCGGTGCACACCCCGTGCGGAGCCGGGCCGAACCTGACGGACCAGCCTTCCGGCACCTCCCGCCAGACCGGCCAGAGTGACAGCCGGCCGGCGGCGTTCTCCAGCACCAGGTGCGTGGCGCGGCCCTCGGAGTCCGCGTCGAACGGGCCACTCCTCGCGCTCACGCGTCCAGCTCCTTCAGCCGGGCCGCCAGGACGGCCGCGATGTCGTCGAGGAAGCGGTCCTGCATCAACTGCGGGTGAGTGCAGTCGAGGTCGTGGTTGTCGATGACCCCGGTCACGTGCGCCCGCCACGCCTCACGGGTCAGCCAGTCCTCCGCGCGGGGGGCAGCGGCCGTGAAGAACAGCAGATCACCCTCGTAGCACCGGTGGTCGTGCTCACGCATCATGCGGGCGTGGTTCGGCACGATGTCGACGATCTTCGACAGGGCACGGTCGCTGAGCCCGGCGAGCGGGCTGCCCGCCCGGCGCAGCGTCGCCAGCACGTCCTCACGGTCCTGCTCGTGCGTACGCTCGAAGCCCGCCATCCGCAGCACCGCGGTCAGTGCGTCGCCCTCCTCGGGCGCCGGCCGCTCCCGCCACTGCTCGGCGGGGAACGAGTCCAGCAGCGCGAGCAGTTCGACCTCCTCACCCGCCTCCTGGAGCAGCACGGCCACGGTGTGCGCCAGCACTCCGCCGACGGACCAGCCCAGCAGCCGGTAGGGGCCGTGCTCCTGGATCGCGCGTATGTGCTCGACGTAGTCGGCCGCCTCCTCCTGGAGGGTGCGCGGCAACGGCTCGTCCCCGGCCAGCCCGCGGGCCTGGATGCCGTACACCGGCTGCTCCGGTCCCAGACGGGCCGACAACCCGGCGTAGCACCAGGCGATCCCTCCGGCCGGATGGATGGCGAACAGCGGCGGACGCCCGTCCCCGCCCCGCAGACGCAGGACGACGCCGAGCGCGTCCTCCGAAGCGGGCTCCGCGGCGCCGAGCCGGGCGGCGAGTGCCGCCGGGGTCGGGGACTCGAACAGCGACCCGATGGTCAGCCCGGCGCCGAACTCCTCCCGTACGCGGGCCACCAGCCGCACGGCGAGCAACGAGGTGCCGCCCAGGTCGAAGAAGGCGTCGTCCGGACCCACCCGCGCGATGTCCAGCACCTGCGCGAACAGCCGCGTCAGTGCCTCCTCCCGCGCGCCCGACGGGCGCCGTGCACTCGCGCCGCCGAACACCGGGGCGGGCAGGGCGCGCCGGTCCAGCTTCCCGTTGGGGCTCAGCGGGAAGGCGTCCAGGGCCACCACCGCCGCCGGCACCATGTGCTCCGGCAGCTCCCGCGCCAGCGAGGCGCGTACGGCCGCCGGGTCCGCGCCCCCGGTGACGTAACCGACGAGCCTCTGGTCGCCCGGCCGGTCCTCCCGCACGAGGGCGCAGGCGGCATCCACCCCGTCCCGGGCCGCCAGCGCCGACTCGATCTCGCCGAGCTCGATGCGCTGCCCGCGGAGTTTGACCTGGTCGTCCGTGCGGCCGAGGTAGACGACTTCGCCCTTCGCCGTCCAGTGGGCCAGGTCGCCCGTACGGTACATGCGCTCCGCCGGCCGGCCGAACGGGTCGGCGACGAAACGGGAAGCGGTCAGTTCCGGACGGTTCAGGTACCCCTCGGCGAGCTGGCGCCCTGCCAGGTAGAGCTCGCCGGGGACCCCCGGCGGGCAGGGCTGCAGCGCGGCGTCGAGCACATGGAGGCGGGTGTTCCAGACGGGCCGGCCGATCGGGACCGGGCCGGTCGCGTCCGCCGCGCACGCGTGGAAGGTGACGTCGACGGCCGCCTCCGTGGGACCGTACAGATTGTGCAGTTCGACGCCGGGAAGCTCTCGCCCGAACGCGTCGGCCGTCTCGCGCGGCAGGGCCTCACCGCTGCAGAAGACCCTCGTGAGGCTCGTGCACGCGTCCGGCTCCGCCTCCGCGAGGAAGACCTGGAGCATCGACGGCACGAAGTGGCAGGTGGTGACGCCCTGTTCGCGGATCAGCCGGGCCAGGTAGGCCGGGTCCTTGTGGCCACCGGGTTCGGCGACCACCAGCGCCGCGCCCTGGCGCAGCGGCCAGAAGAACTCCCACACGGACACGTCGAACGACGACGGTGTCTTCTGGAGCACCCGGTCGTCCGCCGTCAGCCCGTAAGCACTCTGCATCCAGCGCAATCGGTTGTCGATCGCCGCGTGCGGGACGACGACGCCCTTGGGGCGTCCCGTCGAACCGGAGGTGTAGATGACGTACGCCGGGTGCGCCGGGGTGAGAGGGCGCGACGGGTTCACCCAGAGGTACTCCGAGACGTCGAGGCCCTCCAGGACGACCAGCGGTGTCCCGGTGTCCTCGGGGAGCCGCCCCGCCCGGTCGGTCACCGCGCACACCGGCGCCGCGTCCCGCAGCATGTACGCCAGCCGTTGCCCGGGGTAGTCCGGATCCAGCGGCAGATACGCGGCCCCGGCCTTCAGCACGGCGAGCAGGGACACGACGAGGTCCACCGAGCGCGGCACCGACACCGCCACCACGGCACCCGGCCTGGCGCCGAGCGTCCGCAGGTGCCGGGCCAGGCGGTTGGCGCGGGTGTTCAGCTCCTCGTAGGTGAGCGAGGTGTCGCCGTACACCAGAGCGGTCGCCTCGGGGGTGCGCGCGGCGCGCGACTCGATGGGCCCGATGAGGGTCGTGGGCGGCAGCTCGCGGCCGGTGTCGTTGAACGTGCCGAGGACCAGGTCGAGTTCGGCTGCCGTGGCGATGCCGTGCGTGGCCGTCGGAACATGCGGATCGGCCTGGACCAGCCGCTCCACCAGATCCAGGAAACGCGCCTGGTGCGCGGCCAGCCCCTCGTCGTCGTACAGCGCGGGATTGCCGTCGTGGTCGATGCGCAGACCACGGCCGTCGGCCCGGTCGTAGATGTTCACCGTCAGGTCGTCGACCGGCCCGGCGGACAGGTTCCGGGCGCGCGCCGGGGCGCCCGCGAAGTCCACGTCGTAGTCGAAGGGCATGACGTTGACGAGGGGACCGACCAGCCCGCGGTTCTCTCCGAGGAGCCGCAGGTCACGGCGGATGTCCTCGTAACGGAAGCGCTGGTGGCGGCGGACCTCGCGAATGCCGAGCACCACCTGGCGGACCAGTTCGGCGAAGGTGGCGGCGGGGGAGACGTCCAGCCTCAGCGGGAGCACGTTCATGACCATGCCGGGCACCCGCAGCGAGACGGACCCCACGCGGCCCATCATCGGCAGGCCGAGCACGACCTCCTGGTGACCCGTCGCCCGTGAGGTGTAGAGGGCCTGAGCGGCGATCAGCACGTCCGGCCAGGTGGCCCGGAGGCGGGAGGCCAGCTCCCGCACGCCCTCGGCGGCCTCTGTACCCAGGTGGGCCGTGCGCCGGAGGAAGGTCCGGGAGGGCAGGGCCCCGCGGCCCGCGAGCCGGGGCGCCTCGGGGCGGTCGGCGAACGCCTCCGTCCAGTGCGCGCGGTCGGCGGTGAATGCTTCCGAGGACCGGTAGGCGGTGTCCTCGGCGACGAGGTCGGCCAGCGTCCCGAAAACACGGGGGCCGGGATCCCCGCCCCGGGCGAGCGCCGTGTAGACCTCCGCGGTCCGGCGTACGAGGAGGGAGTAGCCGAAGCCGTCCATGACGAGGTGATGAATGCGCTGGTACCAGAGCCACCGTTCCTCGCCCACACGGAACAGGGCATGCCGGAACAGCGGGCCGGCCGCCAGGTCGAAGGGCTCGGCCAGGTCCGCGCGCATCCATTCCCCGGCCTCCCGGCCGGCGTCCGGCGCGTCCCGCAGATCGTGGGTCGTGAGCGGCAGCGGGACCGAGGGGCGGACGCGCTGAAGCGGGCCGTCCGGGGAGTCCTCGACCGACACACGCAAGGCGTCGGCCTCGGTGGTCACATGGCGCAGAGCGGCCGCGAACACCTCCGGATCGAGCGGCCCGTCGATCTCCAGGCACTCCGCCGTGTTCTGCGCCGGGCTGAGCGGATCGAGCGACTGCGCGAACCACATGCCCGACTGGGCTGCGGTCAGTGGCAGCACGACGGACCGGGCCTCCGGGCCGGCCTCCGGTCCGGTCCCTCCGGTCCCGGTCAGCAGGACGGTCATGAGGCCCCCAGCAGCGGCGCCCAGGCATCGATGACGGGCTGCTCGGCGAGGTCCGCGAAGTCCGCCTCGACACCGTGGTCCCGGCGCCAGCGCCCCAGCAACGCCATGATGCGTACCGAGTCCAGTCCGTAGTCCAGGAGGTTCTCGTCGAGAGGGATGTCCGCCGGGTCCTCACCGAGGGCGTCGGCGACATCGTGCCGGATCAGTTCAAGGGTGAGCGCCACGGTGTTCAGATCCCCTTCAGAAGAGCGTCGGTCGAGGTGACCACCGCGCAGCGGCCCGCGGCCCAGCGCAGCGCCATGTCGTGGTCCTCGCGGGAGAAGTCCGCCACGGCGTCGGCGACCAGGAAGGCCTGGATGTCACGCATCCACGCGTCGCAGGCGCTCATGAGCACGCCGATGTGCGCGTACACACCGGTGATCACCAACTGGTCGCGACCGGACTCCCGCAGCAGGGACTCGAGTTCGGTGCGCACGAACGCGCTGTACTTCCACTTGGTCAGGACGGTGTCACCGTCCACGGGCGCCACGGCGTCGGGAATCGCCAGCGCCTCGGGGTCGTCGGCGGCGCCCGGGCCCCAGAAGTCGAGCTGGAGACCGCGTTCCTCCGCGGTCTGACCGCCCCGCTGCACCGAGTAGACGACGGGTACACCGAGACGGCGGTACTCCGCGATGACGCGGGACGTGTTGTCGAGCATGCCGGTGAGCGGCTGCTCCCCGGACGGGAACGCACCGAGGAAGTGATTCTGCAGGTCGTGGACCAGGAGCACGGCCCGTGCGGGGTCGACGGTCCAGTCCACGCGGTTCGCGGGCAGTTCGGATTCGGCCGGCAGTGCGTAGGGAGCGATGGCGGGAAGAGCCATGGGGTGGAACCTTTCGGTGCCGCTCTGGGCGGAACTCGGTGCTGATCTCAGTGCTGAGCGGATTCGGAGCGGCCGGGGACCGCTTCGGAGCGCAGTCCCTTCTTGCTGACCTTGCCGATTCCGGTCTGCGGGAAGGCCTCGACGAATTCGACGAGGTCGGGAATCTTGTACGCGGCGACACCGCGTTCGCGCACGAGGCGTTTGACCGCGACCGGCTTCAGCGGCTCGGCACCCTCGCGCAGGATGACGTAGGCCAGGGTGCGTTCACCCAGGTACTCGTCGGCCACCCCCACGACGGACACGTCGTGCACCGAGGGGTGGCCGAGGATGATGTTCTCGATCTCCTCGGGCGCGACCTTCTCACCGCCCCGGTTGATCTGGTCCTTGGCACGCCCCTCGACGACCAGGTGGCCCGTCGGGGTACGGCGCACGATGTCACCGGTGCGGTAGAAGCCGTCCTCGGTGAACGCCTTCCTGTTGTGCTCGGGCGCGCGCCAGTAGCCGCGGATCGTGTACGGGCCCCGGGTCAGCAGGTGTCCGAAACCCCCCTCGGGCACGTCCTCGTCCGCGTCGTCGACGACACGGATCTCGTCGTCCTCGGAGATCGGCAGGCCCTGTGTGGTGACCACGGTCTCGTAGTCGTCGTCCAGGCGCGTGTAGTTGACGAGTCCCTCGGCCATGCCGAAGACCTGCATGAGTCTGCATCCCAGAGCGGGCTGCAGCCGACGGGCCGCGGCCTCGCTGTACTTGGCCCCGCCGACGAGGACGAGGCCGAGGCTGGACAGGTCGTACCCGGTGTCGGGGGCGGCCTGCGTCCACACCAGGGCCAGGGGCGGCACCATGCCGGTCATCGTGACGCGTTCGCGTTCCACGAGGGGGAACGCCGTCGCCGGATCGGGACCGGGACACAGGACCACGGTGCCCCCGGCGTACAGCGTTCCGAGCCAGCCAGGGGAGCTCATCGGGAAGTTGTGCGCGGCGGGGAGCACGACGAGGAAGCGGGTGTCCTCGTCGACACCGCAGATCTCGTTGGAGCCGCGCAGCGAGTAGATGTAGTCGTCGTGCGTACGCGGGATGAGTTTGGGCACACCGGTCGTGCCACCCGACAGCTGGAGGAACGCCAGGTCGTGCGGCGCCGGCTCGTATCCGGTCCCCGTGGGCGCGCACGGCACCTCGGACAGGGCGGTGTGCTCCCCCGGCGCGCCGACGACGAACACGTGCTCCAGGCTCGGCGTACGCTCCTTGACCTTCGACGCGAGCGCGAGGTGGTCGAAGCCGGCATGCCGGTCCGGGACCACGTAGGCGACGGCCTCGGTGAACGAGCAGAAGTACTCGATCTCCGTCTCCCGGTGCGCGGGGAGCGCGTAGACGGGCAGTGCGCCTATGCGGAAGAGCGCGAAGACGACTTCGACGAACTCGGCGACGTTGGGGAGCTGGACCACGACCCGGTCGCCGGGCGAGATGCCACGTGCCGTGAATCCGGCGGCCAGCCGCGAGGCCCGCTCGTCCAGCTCCCCGTACGTCCACTCGCGGCGTTCGGGGGCCGGGTCGACGACCGCGACGCGGTCGGGGTGGGCGGCGGCGCGCTCGCGCAGCCACCCGCCGAACGTCTCCCCGCGCCAGTGGCCCGCCGCGCGGTAGCGCTCGGCGAACTCAGCGGGCCAGGTAGGGGCGTCAGCTGCCTGAGAGGCGGTCACAGGGCGGCTCCCACGGCGCTCAGGAAGGTCCGGAACTTGGCCCCGGTCTCCGCCGTCTCGGCGGCAGGCGAGGACTCCGCCACCACACCCGCGCCGGCGAACAGCCGCAGTGTGCGTCCCTCGGCCTCGGCGCAGCGGATGGTCACGACCCAGTCGCCGTCGCCGTCCGCGTTCTGCCAGCCGACCATGCCGGTGTACGCGCCGCGGTCGAAGGGCTCGGAATCCGCGATGACCTGCCGGGCCACATCGGTCGGCGTGCCGCAGACCGCCGGAGTGGGATGCAGGGCCGACGCCAGGTCCAGGGCGGTGGACGAGGGCTCGCGCAGTTCCCCGGTCAGGGTCGTCGACAGGTGCCACATGGCAGCGGTCCGCACGAGGGTGGGGCGTTCGGGCACCTCCAGGCGCACGCAGAACGGCGCGAGTGCCTCACGGATGGCGTCGACCACGACCGCGTGCTCATGGAGGTCCTTCGGGGAATCCAGGAGCGCGGCCGCCCTGCGGACGTCCTCCGCCAGATCGCTGCTGCGCTGCGCGGAGCCGGCCAGCGGGTTGGCGACGAGCCGGGTACCCCGCCTGGCCACGAGGAGTTCGGGGCTCGCACCCACGAGCGTGCGGCCCGGTCCGCTGGGAACGGCGAAGGTGTATCCGTCCGGGTCACGGCGTGCCAGCCGGCTCAGCATGGCCGGCAGGTCGAGGTCACGTGCCGAGGTCAACTCGAGCGTGCGGGCGAGCACGACCTTGTCGAACTCCCCGGCCCGCATCCGCTTCACGGCCGCGGCGACGGCCTCGGAGTACTCCTCGGCGGCGGGCACTTCGCGTATCTGCCACTCGTCCCCGTGTTCCACGGCCGGGCCGTGCAGGGCCACGAGGGGGTCCGCGCGCAGGGCGCTCGCCCACCGGACGGTCTCAGGGACGGCCAGGGCCGCCGCACCGCCGGGCGCGAACGGCACCGAGCCCACGACGACAGGGGCGGGTCCGCCGCCGCGCCGGGCGACGTCCAGGACCTCCCGCACCCGTACGGGCAGGGGCCGTGAGTCGTGCGGGACCAGCGACGCGGTGCCGGAGCCCAGCAGGGTGTGCCGGGGAGTGGCGAGAAAGCGGTCCGTGCCGGGCCGGTAGGCCTCCAGCAGGGCGGTCGCCGCGCCGGGGGAGTCGAGCGGGGGAGGAGCGGCGGGGACGCGCAGAGATGCAGACATGGGTGGTCTCCAGTGGGGATGGCTCGAGCGCCGGAGGGCGGCGGGGCGGGGCGGGGGTCAGGCCCGCAGGGTGGCTCCGCCGTCGACGTACAGGTCGTGCATGGTGATGTGGCGGGCGCGGTCGGACACCAGGAAGGCGACGGCGTCGGCTATGTCGGAGGGGTCCGCGATCCGGCCGAGCGGGATACCCGTGCGGTACGTCGCCGTGTCCCCCTCGATGACGCGGCGTGCGGAGGCTTCCTCGTCGCCCGCCGTCCACAGGCCGCGCTGCATGTCGGTCAGGGTCGAGCCGGGGGAGACGGTGTTGCACCGTACGCCCCGGGCCGCGACTTCGAGGCCGAGGCACTTGGTGAACATCACGGCCGCGGCCTTGGACGCGGCGTACGCCGCCATGTTCGTACGGGGGACGCCCGCGGCGTTGGAGGCCACGGTGACGATGCTGCCCGAGCCGCGTGCGGTCATCCGGCGGGAGACGGACCGTGACACGTGGAACACGCCGTGGGTGTTGACGGCGAACGTGGCCGCCCACTCCTCGTCCGACAGGTCCGCGACCGGCGAACCACGCAGGATCCCGGCCACGTTGACCGCGATGTCCAGCGGGCCGATCGTGGTCTCCGCCTCGGCGACGAGTTCCTCGACGGCCGTGGGGTCCGTGACGTCGAGCGTGCGCGCGGTCACCGGGCCGGCGTACTCCTTCTCCAGGGCGGTGATGCCGTCCGCCGCCAGGTCGGTGGCGAGGACACGGGCCCCGCGGCCGGCGAGGGCGTGGACGACCGCCTCGCCTATGCCGCGGCCCGCTCCCGTCACGAGGGCGGTCCGGCCGGCGAGTTCCTGATCGTGGCTCACTTGACCATGGCCTTCCGGATGTCGTCGAGCACCGAGACGGCCGCCTGCGCACCACCGAGGCTGGTCCACTTGGTCCCGTCGACGACCGTGGCGTGCTTCTCACGCACGGCGCCGAGCTGCTGGTAGGCGGGCTTCTTCTCCAGCCGGCCCAGGAGGTCGGCGTCGGTGCCCGGGTCGAGGGAACCGATGAACAGCCAGTCGCCGTCGATCTCCTTCAGGTTCTCGTCGCTGAGCGGCGTCGAGTGGCCCTCGCCCTTGTCGTTCTGGATGCCGGGACGCTTGAAGCCGAGGTCCTTCAGGACGTCACTGATGAAGACGCCCTGCTGCATGACGGCGGTGCCCTTGGCGGAGTAGCGGGCCACGGACACGCTCGCACCGGCCTGCGCGCCGAGGTCGGTCTTGAGGGCCGCGGCCTTCGTCGCGTAGCCGGCGAGGAACTTCTCGGCCTCGTTGGACCTGCCGAGCGCCGTGCCGGTGAGCCGGAGGGCCTTCTTCCAGTCCTTGGTGCCGTCGATGGTGACCACCGTGGGCGCGATCTTCCGGAGTTGTGCGAGTACCTGCTCGTCCGCGAGCTGCCCGGCGAGGATCACGTCCGGCTTCGCCCGGACGACCTTCTCGATGTCGGGGCCGGTCACGGCGCCCACCACCGGGATGCCCTTCGCCTGGTCCGCGAGGTACTGCGGGGCACCCTTCTGACCGCGTCCCGCGGTCAGGCCCACCGGCTCGACGCCCAGGGCGAGGGCCGCGTCCAGGTCCATCTCGCTGAGGGCGACCACGCGCTCCGGGTCCGCCGGGACCTTCACCTTCGTTCCGGCCGCGTCCGTGACCTGGGTCGTCGTCGTGGCGCCCGCGTCGGCGGACTCGGCTTTGTCCTCGGAGGATCCGCAAGCGCTGAGGGTGAGAGCGCAGAGTGTGAGCAGGGTTGCAGACACGACGGGACGTGCGATACCGCGGGACGAGGGGGACGAGTACGGCGCCATGGCCTGGGATCTCCGTTTACTTCGGTGAATCCTGTTCCGGCAGGGCACCCTCCGAATCCTGCATCGGAGAGAAGTGGCGCACATCGCGCCACTTCAGGGCATAGGTCGGCCCATGACCCGCCGGAACCGGACGAGTGCTTTTAGGTTAGGCTAACCTTATGTCGATAGTGCAAGGGGGTCGGCCGAGAACAGCCGGATCCCACCCATCCGAAGGCCCTCCGGCTGAGGGGCGCTCAACCCTCTGGATCACCACGGGACTTCTGCTGTTCCTGGCGGCCCTCGTGCTGCTCTCCCTCGTCATCGGCACCGGTGAAAGCTCCGCGGGGCGGGCCTGGGACTTCCTCCTCGGTGACCCCGCCGCCCGCGCCGATGCCCAGATCCGGCTGGCCGTCATGGACGTACGCCTTCCGCGTACGCTCGCCGCGCTCCTCGTGGGGACCTGCCTCGGCGCGGCCGGCTGCCTCCTCCAGGCGGCCACCCGCAACCCGCTCGCCGAAACGGGCCTGCTGGGCGTCAACTCCGGGGCCGCCTTCGCCGTGGTCCTCGGACTCACCTTCTTCGGTGCCGACTCCCCGGGCGCGATGCTGGTGTGGGCTCTCGCCGGCGGCATGGCCGCCAGCGCGGTCGTCCTGCTCTTCGCCGGATCAGGGCGTACCGCCGGCTCACCGCTGCGTCTCGTGCTGGCCGGATCCGCGCTGGGCGCCACCTTCCACGGCTGCACCTCCTACGTCCTGCTGGGCACCCAGTCGACTTTCGACACCTACCGGTACTGGACGATCGGCTCGCTCGCCGGAGTGGAGAGCTCCGACCTGGTCCCCCTGCTGCCGCTCGTGGCTCTCGGCCTGCTCACGGCGCTCGGCTGCGCCCGCCCGCTGTCGGCACTCGGCCTCGGGGACGACGGGGCCCGCTCGCTCGGCCACCACCCCGGCCGGGTCCGGCTCGTCGTCGCCGGGGCGGTCTCACTCCTCGCCGGCTGCGCGGTCGCCGTGGCCGGGCCCATCGCCTTCCTGGGGCTGCTCGCCCCTTACGCCGCGCGGGCCCTGACGGGTCCGCGCATGACGGCTCAGCTCGTCCTGTCCGCGCTGATCGCGGCCGACGTCATGATCGTGGCCGACATCCTCGCCCGGGTCGTCATCCGGCCCTGGGAGACACCGGTCAGCGTGCTGCTCGCCTTCGTGGGCGGCCCCCTGCTCGTCTGGATCGCCCGCTCATCCCGCCTGTCCACCGCGGGAGCCGAGGCATGAGCGACCTGAAACCGACGGGTGGTGCCGGGGTGCCCGCCCCGCACGCCGGCGCCACCGACGTGACGCCCCCTGACAGCACCGTGCTGCGGACCGGGAAGCTCTCCTGGCTCCTCCCGCGCCGCAGCGCGCTCGCCGCCGCGCTCCTCCTGGCTGCCGTCGCCGTTCTCATCGCCCTCGCCGTGATGGCGAGTTCGACCGGAATGAGCTTGCCGGAAACCGTCTCCGGACTCCTCGGTACGGGTGACCCCGGCACCGTCATGATCGTGCGGGACTTCCGGCTGCCCCGCATCTTCGCCGGCCTCATGGTCGGCGCCGCGCTCGGCATCGCCGGCTGCCTCACCCAGACCCTCGCCGGCAACCGCCTTGCCACGCCCGACCTGGTCGGCGTCAACGACGGTGCCACGGTGGCCGTCGTCGCCGCCGCGGCGGGTTCCACCACCGGCATGGTCGGCGACTGGTGGCTCGGTCCGATCGGCGCCGTCGTGGCCGCCGCGATCGTCGTCCTCTGCGCCGGCGGAGCGGGAGGAGCCGGCTACCGCGTCCTCGTGACGGGCATCGGCGTCTCCACGTTCATCGGCGCGGTGGGCGACCTGATCATGTCCCGCGAGAACGACAACACGGCGGGCGGCGTCTTCCTCTGGGCCGTGGGCAGCCTCAACGGACGGGACTGGAGCGTCGGTACGCCGCTGGCCCTCGTCCTGCTGGTCCTCGTCCCGCTCGCGCTGGCCGTCGGCCACCGGCTGCAGCTCCTGCGCTTCGACGACGACGTGGCGGCTTCGCTCGGCGTCGATCTGCGCAGGCTGCGCGCCGGGGCGCTTGCCCTCGCCGTAGCCCTCGCGGGCACGGCCGTCGGCGTCGGCGGCCCCATCGCCTTCGTCGCCCTCGCCGCACCGATCCTGGCTCAGCGGCTGGCCGGCCCCACCCGGGTCCCGGTCACCGGCTCCGCGCTGACCGGGGCGGCCCTGATCGCCGCGGCAGACGCCCTGGGGCGTGTCGCCGCACCTGTCGAACTGCCCGTCGGCGTCGTCACCAGCGTCCTCGGCGGCCCCTTCCTGCTCTGGGTCCTGTTCCGCCCGGACCGTGCCACCGGAAAGGCCTGACCATCCCATGACCGACGCACCCCGACGGACCGCCCCCGGTCTCGAAGTCAGCGCGCTCCACGCCGGCTACCCCGGCCGCCCCGTCGTCCGGAATGTCGACCTCACCGTCCCCGCCGGGCAGGTCGTCGCGATCGTCGGCCCCAACGGCTGCGGGAAGTCGACCCTGTTGCGGTCCGTCGCGCGCCTGCACCGCCCCGAGTCGGGAACCGTCCGGGTCGGCGGCGAGGACATCTGGGCACTCAGCCGGCGCCGGGCCGCCCATCGCGTCGCGCTGCTGCCCCAGTCGCCACGCGCACCGGAAGCCGTCACGGTGGCCGGGCTCGTCCGCTACGGCCGGCACCCCCAGCAGGGTCTGCTGCGCCAGTGGTCCAAGGAGGACGAGAACGCCGTACGTGAAGCGCTCGACGCCACCGGGACGACGGAGCTGGCCGCCGAGCGTCTGGACAGGCTCTCCGGCGGCCAGCGCCAGCGATGCTGGCTCGCGATGGTCCTCGCCCAGCACACGCCGGTCATCCTGCTCGACGAACCGACCAGCGCACTCGACCTCGGTCACGCGGTGGAAGTCCTGGAACTGGTGCGGGAGGTCGCGGCCGCCGGACGCACCGTCGTCATGGTGCAGCACGACCTGGCGGCCGCGGCCCGTTACGCCGACCTCCTCGTGGCCATGAAGGACGGAGAGGTCGTGGCCCGGGGCGAGCCGGCGGAGACGGTGGACGAGGCGCTGGTGAAGGAGCTCTACGGGCTGGAGGCGGACATACTCAGCGCCCCGGGTGACGCCTCGCCCGTCGTGGTGCCCAGGCTCCGCCGACCGGCGTGACCGCCGTGCGGCGCTCCGGCTCCCCGCCGACGTGCGGGCGCAGTCGTTCCCGCCGCCGGGTGGTGCGGCCGGCCGCCGCGCCGGGTCAGGAGGCGAGCAGATCCAGGAACGCGGTGAGCTTGCCCCTGGTCCGCTCGATCTGCTGTTCGGTGGTCAGTGATTCCTCGAAGCGCCCGCCGGGGGCGGGGGTCTTCTTGCCGCGCACGTACAGCGAGCAGTCGAGGTCCGTGCACAGGTAGATGCCCACGGAATTACCGTCCCGGCCCGCCTGGCCCCGTTTCCGTGCGGTCATCAGCGACACCCCGCTGCCCGGGTGCGTGGTCAGGCAGACCGAACACATGCTGCGGTGCAGGAAGCCGCGCTGCTGGGACGGGAAGCGGAGCGTGATGCCGACGAGTTCGCCGCGCAGCTCGGTGACGACGTAGCTGCGGTCCGGAGCCGACAGGTCCCGCCAGCCCAGGAAGTCCAGGTCGTCCCACGGGCGCTCCTCCAGGTCGCGGGGAAGTGGCAGGCGCTTCGCCTCTCCCTTCGAACAGTTGACGAATGACGTGCGGATGTCCTGCTCGTTCACGGCTCTCATGGCATCGACGCTAACTCTGCCTATGAGGCCTAGGCAAATGATTAATGGGGCTAGGCCGGCTCCCCGGGCGGGGTGATCCGCAGATGATGGGCCGGCGGGTGCTCGACGCCGAGATCCGGACGCCAGGCGGCCAGGATCTGGGCCGACGGGTCGAACAGGGCGCTCGGCAGTTCCTCGGGAGCGGTCCATCGCCACACGCTGATGAGATGCGGTTCGGCGATCTCGGGGACTGCGGACCCCACCCTCACCAGTGCGGCCATGCTGATCCGGTTGATGCCGCCGACCACGTCGTGGACCATCGCGAAGACGGTCACGGCGTCCACGGGCACCCGCAGCCCCGTCTCCTCGTACAACTCGCGGGCGGCGGCTGCCGCGACCGACTCGTGCGTCGGGTCGATCTTGCCGCCGGGCAGCTCCCAGGTGCCGCCGTGGTGCCTGCCGAGCAGGATCCTGCCTTCCCCGTCCTGCACGACGACGCCGACCCCGAAGGAGGCGTGGGCGCGCGGCGGGCGGGCGTTGCGGGGCGGGATGCTCACGGAGTCGGTGCTCATGCGCTGCTCTGCTCCCGGCTGTCGGATACGGAGTGCCACGGACTCCGACATCCTCACACGGTGGTCACGCCACCAGATTGAGAGTGGTGTCCGAGATGCCCAGCCGAATGGACTGCCCCCACGTCAACTCCAGTGCGTCGGCCTCCATTCCGTCTCCGAACACCACCATCCGGTCCGACTCGACGGTGAGCCTGAGACCCTCCCCGGGCCCCAGTTCGCCCGCGACCGCCGAGGTGCCGGTGGCCGGGGAGGGCCAGGCTTCGCGCACGAACCAGACCAGCCGTGGGTCACAGGGGGCGGGCAGCCGCAGTTGGCTGCCGCGCTCGAGCCAGAGCGAGCGCAGCCAGCCGGTGGAGCCCGTACCGGTGCCGACCAGGACGCCCGAGGACGCCTGGGACTCGACGGTGGACGGGACGCCGTCGGGGCCGATGCGGTAACGGGCGGTCTGGTGGCCGGGCGGTCCCAGGTAGATCTCGTTGAGGGCGAGCAGCCGCTGCGTGTCGTCGGCGACGGCCTCGGTCATCGTGAGGGCGTCGACCCGTGCGCGGGGTGACACGGCGGCCCGGCACAGCGCCGCCGTGTCGCCGGCCCGGTGGCGCACCAGGACCCCGGGGTTGCGGCCCGGATCGGTGTCGATGCCCACCACCGGCTGGCCGGACAGGTACTTCGCGGCATTGGCGACCAGCCCGTCCTGCCCGACCACGACGACCACGTCCTCGGGTCCGAACAGGAAGCGGTCGAGGTCCGCCCGTTCCACCCGGCTCCGGCGCCACCGCAGCGGCACGGCGGCGGCCACCTCGGTGAGTGCCCGCTCGTTGCGCCGGTGGCGATCGGCCACCTCCTCGATGGACCGGCCGCGTCCGGCGAGCACGAAAGCGGCCTGACCGTGTGTGCCGTGCCGTGCCAGGAGCTCTTCGTACTCGGTCCTGCGGTGCACCAGTACGGCCCGGGGAGCCAGGCTCACGCCCGGGCCTCCGGCTCCGGCCTGCCGAGCCTGGCGAGCAGACCCGTCAGGACGTCGGGGGAGAGGGTGAGGCTGTCGATGCGGGGCAGATTCTCGGCCAGCCGCGTCGCGGCCAGGGCGTGCAGTGTGCCCGGGTCGATGTCGGCGTGGGCCCGCAGCCAGGCCGACTGCGCCTCGGCGCGGGCCGCCCCGACGCCACGTGCGGCCTCCGCCTCCGCGCGTGCCAGGCGCACGGTGCGGGCGGCCTCGGCAGCCGTACGCACTTCGTCCGCCGCCGACTTCTCCTCGGCCTCGCGCCGGGCGTTGGTGCCGCGCTGGTCGACCAGTTGCTCCTCCCGGCGCGCGAGCTCGATCTTGCTGGCGAGCTCGTTCTCGGCGATGGTGCGCTCGCGCTCGACCGCGACCGCCCGGCGCTCGTACACCGACCGGTCCGCCTCCTGCTGGATCTGTTCCCTGGCCGGGGTGCGCAGAGCGCGCTCGACCTCCGCCTCGGGGCGGATGGCGACGACGCGTACGGCGACCACGTCGATGCCGGTGGCGGGCAGCCGCGGCTCGGCCGCGAGCCCGGTGGCCACCCGTTCCCGTACGGCGGCGACCCCGTCCACGAGCGCGGTGGCGAGAGGGGTCCGGGCCAGGACGTCCAGGGTGTGCTGCTGCGCGGTCTCGGTCAGCAGGGTGGCGAGCTGTTCGAGGGGTGCGCCGCGCCAGACCCCGGTGTCGGGGTCCACCGAGAAGTCGAGCCGGGCGGCGGCCTCGGCCGGGTCGCTGATCCGGTAGGTGACCGTGGCCTGCACGGTGACGTCCTGGAAGTCGGCGGTGCGGGCATGGAACGCCATCGCCAGCTCCCGGTCGTCGACCGGGACCTCGGAGAGTGCGGCGGAGAGCGAGCGGTACCAGAAGCTCAGTCCAGGGCCGTCATGGGCGAGCCTGCCGCGCTTGTGGTGGCGGATGTGGGCGGTGGGAGCGGAGCGCAGGTGGCGCCAGCCCAGGCGCCGGGTGATGTCGGCCATGAGGGACCCCCTCTTTCTCGTCATGGCGACGATAACGAGGATGGAGGGATATCGTCAAGGGGACGAAAAGAGTCCGGCCGGGTACGAGGATGCGGCCGGCCGGCGGTCCCCGGGGGAACCGCCGGCCGGCCGGGTGTGCGCCGTCCCCGTCCCCACGGTCCGGCGCGCGGGTGGGCCGCCGTCATCCGCTCGGGTGACGGCCCACGTTCATCGGGTCCCGTTCCCCTCGGGGGCGGGCGGGGGCGCGGGGAGTCCGAGTGCCGGGAGTACGGCGCACTCGATGAAGCGCGTGAGGAAGGCGTCGTCCGGGTGCCGCCCCTCCAGGAGCGGCCGGGCGCGCATGATGCCGAGCACCTGGGCGGACACGTAGTCCGCGGCGGGGTTGCCGGCCTCGATCTCGCCGCGGCGGACGGCGCGCTCGACCATCGCGTCGATCGCGGCGATGGCCGGTTCGATCAGGGTGGAGCGCAGTGCGCGGAGCAGGTCGGGGTTCTGGAGTGCGGCGTGGCTGAGCGCGTGCATCAACGCGGTGTCCTGGCCGGACGTCGCGTCCACCGTCCGCGCCGCCTCGCGCAGGTCGTCGCTCAGGCTGCCGGTGTCGATGTCGGAGAACAGGGTCCTGCGGGTTCCGTGCAGTGCGGCGACGACCAGCTCCGGCTTGGAGCCCCACTGCCGGTAGAGCGTGGATTTCCCGCAGCGGGTGCGGGACGCGACGCCCTCCATGGTCAGGGAGTCGTAACCGCTCTCCCGGAGCAGGTCCAGCACGGCGGTGTAGAGCTCCTGTGCGCGCTCCGGTGTGATCTTCGACCGCCGTGACGCGGGTGCTGACTCCTGTACCGGACCGGGCGGCGGCATCTGTTTCCCTCTCTGCGGCTCTGCGGCTGGGAACCCTCGATACGGCAGTGTACCGATACGCCAGTGTATCGATACGCTTCCGTATCGGTACACTGGCGTATCGATACGGCATGGACTGGCCATGTCGGCGATGTAACAGCGCACCGTCAGCAAAGGGGCACGGGTGATGCACACCCGCAGCGAGCCTGCGGAGCGGGAACCGGACACCTCAGCCCGACCGCCCCTCGTCCGCGAGCTGCTTCTCGTAGCCGGACTCTTCCTCGTCTACAAGCTCGGCCGGCAGGCCGCGAACGGCCATGTAGAGGAGGCCTTCCGCAACGCCGGACACGTCTGGAGCTTCGAACGGGCCGCGGGCCTCCCCGGCGAAGGGGTCGTGCAGGGTGTCCTGCTGCACAGCCACACGCTCGTCCAGGCGGCGAACGCCTACTACGCGACCGTGCACTTCCCGGCCACGCTGGCGTTCCTGGTCTGGCTGTACCGGCGCCGCCCGCGCCACTACGTCTGGTCACGCCGCATCCTGGCCGTACTCACCGGCGCCGCGCTCCTCCTGCACCTGATCGTCCCGCTCGCCCCACCGCGGATGCTGCACGCGGCGGGCCTCGTCGACACCGGGCAGGTCTACGGCCCCGCGGTGTACGAAGGCACCCCTGCGACCGACTCGATGGCCAACCAGTTCGCGGCCATGCCCTCGCTGCACGTCGGCTGGGCCCTGGTGGTCGCCGCCGGGCTCATCGTCGCCACGCGCTCCCGGTGGCGCCTGCTGTGGCTGCTGCACCCGCTGCTCACCCTGCTCGTCGTCGTGGGTACCGCCAACCACTACTGGCTCGACGCGATCGTGGCCCTCGCCCTGCTCGCCGTGGCCTGCGCCGCGCTCAGGCCGCCGCGCACACCGGTCCTCACACACCTGCCCTGGCGGACGGCCGCCCCCGTCCAGAGCTGTACGTCCCCCGCGTACGCACGGTCCGGGGCACGGCGGTGAACGCCGCACTCATAGCCGTCGCGCTCTCCCTCGTCTCCGCCGGTGCCTACGCCGCCGCCGCGGTGGCGCAGGCCCGGCTCGCCGGCCGGACCGAGCCCGCCGCCGGAGCGCTGCGCCTGCTGGGCCGCGGAGCCTGGTGGTCGGCGGTCGGCCTGAATGCCGGCGGGGCACTGCTGCACGTCGCCGCGCTGAAGTACGGACCGCTCACCCTGGTCCAGCCGCTCGGCGCACTCACACTCGTCGCCGCCGTTCCGCTCGGGGCCCGTTCCACGGGCCGCCGGGTCAGCCGTGCGGAATGGCGGGGCACGTTCCTCACCCTCATCGGCCTCGCCGCGCTGCTCCTGGCCTCGGGCGGCGCCGCGCCGCACGACACGCTGACCCTTCCCGAGGCCCTGGGCGTCGGCGCCGTCACCATGGCGCTCGTCGCCGCGCTCAGCCGCCCGGGCGCCCGGCCCGGGCTCCGGCACGCTGCGGCCTCGGGCATCACGTCCGGGGTGGCCTCCGCCCTGACCCAGACCCTCACGGTCGCCGCGACCGACCACTCGGGCCCGCTGCTGAGCGGGCGGCTGGTGACCGTGGCGGTGCTCGTCTCCTTCTTGGCCCTGGGCGGTCTGCTGCTCTCCCAGACCGCCTACCGGGGAGGCTTCGGCGCGTCGCTCGCCGTGGTCACCCTCGCCAACCCCGTCGCCGCCGCCGCGATCGGACTGGTCCTGCTCGGTGAACGCCTCCAGGGAGGGGCGATCGGCCTGGTCCCCGCGTTCATCGGCGCCGCTGCCGCTGTGCGGGGCGTCATGCTGCTCAGCCGCGCGCAGGCAGGGACCACCGCCGAGACCGTTCCCGTCCCGGCCGAGGCCGCCCTGGCCCCGGCCGTCACGCGGCCGCGGTCCGGAGTCGTCGTCACCGGCCGGCCCCGCGCCGCCGCCCGTGCCGAGGAGCCGCTCACGCTGCGCCCGGAGCCCGTCGGAACAGCAGGCGGCCCCGGCCGGCCGGGGCCGGGGCTGTGAGAGCGCGGAAGTGACAGGTCATGCGCCCTCGGACACGGCACGGCAGACTGATCACAGCTCCGCGGCGAGCTCCGTGCCCTGGCGGACGGCACGCTTGGCGTCCAGTTCGGCGGCCACGTCGGCGCCGCCGATCAGATGCACCGGGCGGCCCGCGGCGCGCAGCTCCTCGTACAGCTCACGGCGCGGTTCCTGGCCCGCGCACAGCACCACGGTGTCGACCGGGAGCACGTGCTGTTCGCCGTCCACGGTGAGGTGCAGGCCCTCGTCGTCGATCAGGTCGTACGACGCGCCCGCGATCATCGTCACGCCGCGGTGCCGCAGCTCCGTGCGGTGGATCCACCCCGTCGTCTTCCCGAGCCCGGCCCCGACCTTGCTCGCCTTGCGCTGGATCAGATGCACCGTGCGCGGTGGCTTCGGGCGTTCCGGCGTACGCAGCCCGCCCCGGCCCGCGTACCCGGTGTCCACACCCCACTGCCGGAAGAAGACCTCCGGGTCGAGACCCGCCGCGTCGCCCCCGTCGGTCAGGAACTCCGCGACGTCGAAGCCGATCCCGCCCGCCCCGACGACGGCCACCCGGTCACCGACCTCCGCGCCGTCGCGCAGGACGTCCAGGTAGTTGACCACGCTGGGATGCCCGGCGCCGGGGATGGCGGGGGAGCGGGGCTCCACGCCGGTGGCCAGGACGACCTCGTCGAAGCCGTCGAGTCCGACGGACGTGGCCCGGGTACCGAGCCGGAGCTCGACCCCCTCCTCGGCGAGCCGGGTACGGAAGTAGCGCAGCGTCTCGCCGAACTCCTCCTTGCCCGGGACCCGGCGTGCCACGTTCAGCTGACCGCCTATCTCGTCGGCCGCCTCGAACAGCGTCACCGTGTGCCCGCGCTCGGCGGCCGTGACCGCGCACGCCAGTCCCGCGGGCCCGGCGCCGACCACCGCGACGCGCTTGCGGACCCGGGTCGGCGAGAGCACCAGTTCCGTCTCGTGACAGGCACGCGGATTCACCAGGCAGGAGGTGATCTGCAGACTGAAGACGTGGTCCAGACAGGCCTGGTTGCAGCCGATACAGGTGTTGATCGCGTCGGCGCGGCCCTCCGCCGCCTTGGCGACGAAGTCGGGGTCGGCGAGGAAGGGCCTGGCCATCGACACCATGTCCGCGCGGCCCGAGGCGAGTATCTCCTCGGCCAGCTCGGGGGTGTTGATGCGGTTGCTGGTCACCAGCGGTACGGAGACCGCGCCCCGCACCTTCTCCGTCACCCAGGTGAAGGCGCCGCGCGGCACGGACGTCGCGATGGTCGGGATGCGGGCCTCGTGCCAGCCGATACCGGTGTTGATGATGGTCGCACCGGCCGCCTCGATCTCGCGGGCGAGGTGGACGACCTCCTCCAGCGTGGAACCGCCGGGCACCAGGTCCAGCATGGACAGCCGGTAGATCAGGATGAAGTCGGGGCCGACCCGTTCACGGACGCGGCGCACGATCTCGACGGGGAAGCGGATGCGGTTCTCGTACGAGCCGCCCCAGCGGTCCTCGCGGTGGTTCGTCGCCGCGACGATGAACTCGTTGATCAGATAGCCCTCCGAGCCCATGATCTCGACACCGTCGTAGCCCGCGCGCCGCGCGAGTTCCGCGGCCCGGACGAAGTCCTCGATGGTCTCCTCGACCTCGTCGTCGTCCAGCGCGTGCGGAGTGAACCCGCTGATCGGGGCCTTGAGCGCGCTCGGCGCCACCAGGTCCGGGTGATGGGCGTAGCGCCCGAAGTGCAGGATCTGCATCGCGATCCTGCCGCCCGCCGCGTGCACGGCGGCCGTGACCTGGGTGTGCTGTTCCGCCTCCGCCTCGGTCGTCATCTTGGCGCCGCCGGGGAAGGAACACGCGCGCTCGCTGGGTGCGATCCCCCCGGTGACCATCAGGCCCACCCCGCCGCGTGCGCGGGCCGCGTAGAACGCGGCCATCCGCTCGAAGCCGCGCTCGGCCTCCTCGAGGCCGATGTGCATCGACCCCATGAGCACCCGGTTCGGGAGCGTGGTGAATCCGAGGTCGAGCGGGCTCAGCAGGGTGGGGTACGGGCTCATCCGGGTCTCCTCGCAGTGTCGTCGAGCCAGTTGTAGACCACCCGAACAGTGTTATGCAACTAGTTGCACAATGGCGTACGTCGCAGTTCCCGCAAGGCCCGGTCCACGGATGGCGTAACACCACCGGCCTTCGCCCCCGGCCCGGACGAGAGTGGGCCGTACGGCTCGTCGCCGCTGTTCCTCCTTGTCGACAGGAGAATCTCAATGATCGTGTCAAGCCGCCTGCGTGACCGGTGGGACGGGGGTGAACAGCCTCTTGTCACGCAGCATCGCCCACAGCACGTCG